>JBEIFN010000148.1:0-5910 GCA_040382435.1 Alphaproteobacteria bacterium | reverse complement strand
GCTCGAGCGTCTGGCAGACGGGTGGCGTCGATGGCCGACGGCGATTCCACCGCTGCTCGGCGCGAGCGAGGCCGTCACTACCGACATCAACGGCGACGGCTTTGGCGACTTGCTTTTGGTCGCTGTCGCCCTCGGAAGTCCGTTCGACGACGACCCCGACGCCTTCTACGACCTGTGGGCCGGCGCGCGGCTCGGGGACGACATCACGGTCGTGCCGCCCGAAGTCGCTGTGCGCGTGCTGCTCGGGGGGCCCGACGGTCTGACGGATGGGACGCGCGCGCAGGGGCTCGCGGATCTCTCAGTGCCCGGCGATCCCACGCCCTTCGAGTTCCCCGGACTGACCCTCGAAGACGTCGACGACGACGACGTCGCCGAGCTGGTGCTGCGCGCGGGCGACGACGGCCGCTCACGCGTGCTGTGGCTCGACGGTAGCGGCCGCATCGACGCCGATCGCTACCCCGACCGCGCGATCAAGAGCCAGTTGATGCGCATCGACCTCGATGGGGACGATCGACGTGACGACCTGATGGTCAACTTCGCCGCGGCCGAGACCGGTGAGGTCGCGATGCGCGTGCGGTGGTCGGACGGTCGTGTCGAAGCCTCGCCGTGTGCACCGCCGCGCGGCTCGCCGATGGGTGTGGATGCGGGCGATGTCGACGTTGATGGCGATCTCGACCTCTACATCGCCGATCGCGGCGCGCAGGGGGTGTGTCTCGCCAACGAAGGAGGCTGGTTCTCGGCGGCTGACGCGCTGGGGGTGAGCGTTGAGAACACCGCGGCGGGGCTGGAGATCACGTGGTCGGCGCGGGTGCTCGACCTGGATGCCGACGGGGACGAGGACCTCCTCGCGACGGGTGCTTGGGAGACGCCCGACGCGCGATGGGACCAGCGCACCCTCGTTGTGACGGCACAAGGTGGGACGTTTGGTGCGCGTGATGACGTGGCGTTGTCGAACCTCGGGCACAGCCGCGCCTTGGCGGTCGGAGATGTCGATGGGGACGGCTGCGTCGACGGGGTTCTGGGCGGTGTCGTTGGCGGGATCACGCCGGAGGACCCGGGGCTTTACGTCCTGTCCAACGGCCTGTGCGGCGACCGCGACCTGCGCTTTGTGCCGACGCTCGGCGCGGACGGGCGGAGCCTTCCGGGCGTGGAGGTCGTGCTGCTCGGCGTCGACGGGCACAGGATCGCCGCGCGTTCAACCGGCTCCGGCGGGCATGCCGGTCATGGTCCCGTCGGGCTGTGGCTGCCCACCGTCGGCGTCACCGGGATGGAGGTGCGCTGGCCGTCCGGGCGTCGTCAGGCGGTGGAGGGGGTCCCCGAGGTGCTGCGCGCGGTTCGGTGAAGCACCCACAACGACGCGAAGGGCACGATGCCTGCGAGCAGGCGGCCGGCGGTCGCCGACCATGACCCGCCGAGCGCCCGGTGGTTGTTCAGCGTGATGGTCATGTAGCCGAGGACCGCTGCACCATGGACCCAGCCGAACAGCCCGAGCCCGCCATCGAGGTGGATGCCCATCCCGTAGCGCAGGGGCATATCGACGAGGAACAGCATCGCGGTCGTGACCGTCTCCACCATCGCGAATCCGCGAAACCTCGCCAGCGCGGCGTCGGGGTCGGGCTCCCCGGCGGCGCGGGGCGGAAGAACCAAGGTGCAGGCGGCCCCGATGAGGGCGGCGGCGATGCTGGCGCCGAGGATCACGAACGCGGTGTCGCGTAGGTGCATGGCGACGGTGGCCGCAGCGAGGCTCGCGACGAGCGCGGCTCTCGGGACGCGGGCTGCGCTGTCACGGTCGAGGAGGACCACGGTCAGCAAGGACGCGATCATGGCGACCGTGATCGCCGGGCTGCCGAGGCTTCGCTCCGTCCACTTGGCCAGCGCGTACCCTGCGGTCCAGACGACGAACAGGCTTGGCAGGGCGAGCCGGTCGACGGCGCGGCGTCGGGTGGGCGCGTCGGCGTTCGAAACGCTGGTCGAGACGCCAGCGGCCAAGCCGAGCAGCGCGAGCGTCTTGAGGGTGCGCAGCAGGATGTAGGCGCTCATGTCGCCTCCTCGCCCCCGTTGTGGCGCGTTCGTCGTTCAGAGGCGAGCCGGTGCAACGCCTCACGACGACAAGGCGTGGCGTGCGCCCATCGGCCGTGGCCGCGGGGCCATGCTAGGATGCTCGAGAGAGGCGGTGGATGCCAGCGTGGTTCAGTCAGGCGGCGCGAGAACGCGTCGTGGCGGCGATGGTCGGGACGGTGCTCACCGTCGGTGTCGCCGAACTTACGCTGCGGGGGCTCGGGCTCGTCCTTGCCATGCGCCAACAGGCGGCCGGCGAGGCGAGGGTCACGCTGCTGTGCGAAGGGGACTCGTTCACGTACGGCATCGGCGGCGCCTCCTACCCGGAGCAGCTTGAGGCGATGCTCAACGAGGCCCACGGCCCGGGTACCGTGCGTGCGGTGAATGCGGGCGTCCCGGGGCTCAACAGCGCCTTGCTCGCCGATGAGCTGGAGGGGCACCTCCGGCAGTACCGTCCGGACGCCGTGCTCGTCATCGTCGGCGAGAACAACAACTGGAACTCGATCCGGCTGGGGGACGGCGGGGGCGCGCCTTCGGTGTGGACGCGCATCGACGCCGCCCTGTTGCACAGCCGCGTGTACAAGTTCTTGCGGGTCGCGGCGGTCGGATGGCGTCACGGCACGTTCCACGAGGCGTCGGGCCATGATCATGGCTTCGTCGGTGGCGACGCCGAGCTGCAGCGCGCCGCCAACCACCTCACCGACACCCGCGAGGTCATCGGCTACCCCACCGAGGCCGACAAGGTCCCGATGCCGCCGGCCGACGTCGTCGAGGCTTGGGTCGCGGCGAACCGCGCGAAGGAGGAGGGGCGTTACGACGTCGCCATCACCGAGTTCGAGAAGGTGACGGCGAAGGCCCCGACGTTCGGTGCCGGTTGGTATGGCCTCGCCACGGCGTACATGCGTCGCAAGCAGAACGGACCGGCGATCACGGCGCTCGAGACGGCGTTGACGTTGCCGCCGGTCGATGGTGAGGTTTACTTCACGCTCGGTCATGCCTACGCCCAAGAGATGCGCGACGACGAAGCGGTCGCGACCTGGCGCGCGGGCCTCGTCCAGTGGCCCCAGTCGAACAAGCTGTACGGTGCGCTGACCCGACACCTGCAGGAGCGGCGCCAAATCTGGCGGACGCTCGAGGTCGTCGGCGACGTCCCTGGCATCGACGAAAATCCACTCCATAAGTACTTGTTGACGCTTCAGCCGCACGCGGCGGACGTCCCCGAGGCGGGCGACGAGGATCCGGTTCGCCATCTCGTGATGGAGGGGCTTCGCAACGATCTGCGTCGTACCGTGCGTCTGGCGCGAGACTACGGCGCAGAGGTCATCCTCGGTTCGTACCCCGACGCCGCCTACGAGGTCGCGGCCGAGGTCGCCGCGGAAGAAGGCGTCTCCTACATCGACTTTCGGCCGGTGTACGACGCGCGGTTCGAGCGCCGCGAGCAGTACCTGTCGGCCGACCGCTGCCATTGCAACACGGACGGCTACGGCGTGATGGCCGAGGTGTTCGGCGCCGAGGTCGAGCGCCTGCTCGGGTTGTAGTCGAGTGGGTCAGGTTGCCGCGTTGCGACGGCGCTGCCACCAGCCGATGGCGTCGGCGAGGGCGAGCAGAACGACCACGACGAGCCCCGCGAGCGCAAGACACGGACGCGCCGGGTCGTAGTCGTTGAGGAGCGCGATCGGGGTGTTGTGGATTTTGGCGACCGCGATCAACAGCAGGGCGGCCAGCGCGTAGCCGGCGGGCTGTCGCTGTATCAGTCCATCGGCGGCGAAGGCGTAGCCGAAGCCACGCGACAGCCAGAGCCATTGCGCGTCGGCGCCGCCTGCATGCGGGACCCAGATCGCAGCCATGAGGGCCGTCGCGAACTCGAAGAAGGCAAAGCCGGCGAGCCAGGCCACGGCCAGCCATCGCAGAAGGGGTGCGATCATGGGCTCGCCTCCGCCGCCCCCGACGTAGGGCGTGACGGAGGGTCTACCACGTCGCGCAGGAACGCGGTGTAGGCGGGCTCGAGGTAGCTCGCGCCCCACGCGTGTCCTGCCGCGGTGGGGTGTCCGTCGTTGGGGATGCGGGTGAGCTCGCCGTCGACGCTCTCAGGTTCGCTGACGACGCCCGCCCACTGCACCCAAGGGTTCGTGCCAAGAATGCGCTTCGTCTGTCGGAGGTAGGGCGCGAACAGCCCGTGCTCCGACAGCCCGCCGCGCGCGACCACGTCGTAGGCGAACACGAGCGTAGGGACCTCGCGCGCACGGATCTTGGCGTCGAATTCGAGCAGCCCGTACATCATGGAACGCCAGATGACGAGGTCAGACCTTCCGAACTTGCTCGTGATCAGGATGATCGCGTAGGCGGCGTCGGGGCTGAGGAACGATCCGGCGACGATGAACGGGAGCGAGTGAATGATCGGTTTCTCCGCGTTGACGTCGATGACCTCACCGTCGTTGGGCATGTGCAACGCCACCACGAGGGCGTCGGCGCCGAGCTGGTCGATCGCGTAGTCGATCGTGCGGTTGTACGAGTGGATGTTCGCACCGGGTTGCCCAAGGTTGATCGCGCGGAACTGCCCGGGGTGGAGCCGGTCGGCGACCTCGCGCAGACGCCACGGCAAGGCGGCGTCATCCGGGACGCACAGCCCGAACATCATCGAGTCGCCGATGAACACGACGTTGTGCGGTGCGGCGGGTTCGGCGTCGCCCGGGTAGGTGATTCGGTGACCGGCCGCACCGATGTGCGCCATCGCACCAACGCCCGAGCGCTCTTCGAACCGTTCGGTGTTCGCTTCGTAGGGGAACGTCGCTGCGTCCCAGCCGTGTGCGCCGGTGTCGAAGAAGCGCTGGCGATGGCGGATCGTGTTGGCGGCGAGGAGCGCGAGGCAGATGCCGGTCGAGAGCCACACGGCGCGCCGGTAGGTGGGCCCAAGTGTCGCGTCGCGCAGCTGGCGCACGCGGATCCATGCCATCGCCATCCAGCAACCGATCACGAACTCCGCGGGGTAGACCCACGGGGCTTCCCACCAGGCGGGCTCCCAATAGACCTTGCGCATCGCCCAGAGCGTGGTCTCGAGCAGACCGAGCGTGGCGAAGCGTAGGCCAAGGACGCCCAAGACCATCAGGCCTACGAGGTGTCGGAGTGTGGGATGGGCGTCGGGGTCGTACATGGTGTCTGCGAGGGATCTTACGCCTACTTGACACGCGATGGCCGGTCGACCGCGGCGGACTCGAACAGGCTTGGCTGGGACCCGTGTTCGGGCTCGCTCGTACCGGATTCGAGCGCTTGGGCGACCCGCTGTAAAATTTCATCCCGCGCGTTCGGGTCTCGGGTGTAGTCGAGCGCGTCGTTGTCGACCCGGAGGATCGGAGAGCGCGTCCAACGGCTCCATTGCGCCTCGTACCGCTCGCGGAGGTCGTCGAGGTATTTGGACTGGATGCGGTCTTCGCCCGCGATCCCGCGCTCGCGGATCCGGCGCAGCAGCACGGGCGTCGGGGCGTCGAGCACCACGACGAGGTCCGGGGTGGGCATGTCGCGCCCAAGGCTCTGGGCGAAGCGGTCGTACAGGTCGAGCTCGTCGGGCGAGAGCGTCTTCTCGGCGAACAGGCGGTCCTTCTCGAACAAGTAGTCGCTCACGACCCAGTCGTGGAACAGCCCGAGCTGTCGGATGCGGTCGATCTGCTTCCAGCGCGTGAGCAAGAAGTACATCTGCACCGGCAGCGCGTAGCGCGTAGGATCCCGGTAGAACGCCTCGAGGAATGGGTTGTCCTCGTGGGGTTCGAGCACGAGCTCGGCGGAATGTGCCTCTTGCAGGATTCGGCAGAGCGATGTTTTGCCGACGCCGATGAGGCCTTCGATGACGATGTAGCG
>JBEIFN010000147.1:0-5975 GCA_040382435.1 Alphaproteobacteria bacterium | reverse complement strand
CCGCGCGCGCGCTCCAGCCAGCTGAGGTAGGTCTCGGCGGTGGCGTCGAAGCGCGCGGTGTCGATCGCGCGCGCCTCCTCGATGCCACGCAGGTTGCGCGGGTGACGCGCCGCGACGTCCGCGAACAGCGCCGCGACGCGCGGAGGCATCGGGGCCGTCATCCGACCGCCTTGGCGGTCAGCAGGTCGAGGAGCTGCCCGACGTTCTTGAGGCCGGTGACCTCACCCGACGTCATCCGGACGCCGAACGCACCCTCGACGCGCAGCATCAGCGTCACGTGCATCAGGCTGTCCCAGCCCTCGATGTCCGCTGCTGTGGTGTCGCGGGTGAGGGTGATGTCGTCGTCGTCGAAGGCGTCGCGGAAGACGTCGGTCAGGCGAGAGAGCAGGTCGGCGGACATCGGGGCTCCTTGAGGTCAGAACTGGAAGTAGACGAAGTCGTTGACGGTCGGTCGATAGAACACGACGATCGCGGTGAGCGCCAGCGCCCATCCCGCGCTCTGTAGCGTGGGCCACCAGCGACCGGCCTGTAGCTTGGGTAGCGCGTAGGTCTCGAAGACGAGCGCGGCGAGCAGCGGGAGGGCGCCGAACAGGCAGACCATCACGAGTCCGGACGCGACGATCCAGGACTCGCTGGAGCCTGCGAAGGGGTTCTTGGCAAAGTGGGTGACCAGGCGGGCGACGCTCGGTTCGCGGAAGATCATCATCCCGACCAACGTGTGGGCGAACATCAACGGGACGAGCACCGGTCGCCAGTCGCGCGCCTTGCGGGTCTTTCGCGGGATCTTCTGCTGGGCCCACGCCCAGATCGTACCGATGACAGCGTAGTAGATGCCCCAGGCGATGTAGTTCCAGGTAGAACCGTGCCAAAGTCCAGAGAGGAACATCGTGATCGTCAGCGAGCGCGCGGTGTGCCAGAACGGCGACCAGTCGCCGGTGCCGGGCAGCGTGATCCAGCGGCGAACCCAAGGCGAGAACGATGCTGGCATGTAGACGTAGTCGCGCAGCCACGTGCTGAAGCTGATGTGCCAGCGCGTCCAGAAGTCCATCGGGCTGGTCGCGAGGTAGGGATGGTTGAAGTTGTCGAGTAGCTCGAAGCCGAGCATCCGCGCCGTCCCGCGCGCCATGTCGGTATAGCCGGTGAAGTCGGCGAGGACTTGAATCGAGAACCCGAGCGCGGCGAGCCAGATCATCGCGAACGTCGGATCGTCGTGGGCGTAGACGATGTTGACGTAGGGGGCCATCGTATCGGCGATCACCACCTTCTTGAACGCACCCCACAACGCGAGGCTCAGGCCGGACGCGATCTGGGCGGGCTGGAAGGTGCGTGGGTTCTCGACCTGCGGCAGCAACGCGTGCGCGCGTGCGATCGGCCCCGCGACGAGCTGGGGGAACAGACCGATGAACACCAAGAAGTCGACGAGGTCGGTTCTGGCCTTGAACTGGCCACGCCAAACGTCGATGACGTAGGCCATCGCGTGGAAGGTGTAGAACGACAACCCGACCGGGAGCGCGACCTGCAGCGTCGTGGGGTGGGCGGCGAAGTGCAGCACGTGCAGTGTGGCGACCACCGCGTCTTGGAAGAATCCGAAGTACTTGAACCCGGCGAGGACGCCGAGGTTGACGACCACGGCGGCACCGACCCACGTGTCGCGTCGTGCGCTGTCGCGCTCGACGGCCAGACCGAGCGCGAAGTTCAGGACGCTCGACGCCAGGAGCAGCACGCACAACCACGGCTGAATCCAGCCGTAGAAGGTGAAGGAGACGAGCGCGAGCCACGCGTTCTGAACGCGGCGCCAGCGTGCGAGCCCCCAATGGACGGCGAACACGACGGCGAAGAACACGAGGAAGACGGGGTCGACGAACGACATGCGCGGAGGGTAGCCGTGGCATGGGGGGTCGTCCACCACTCCCCGGGAGGTCGTCGATGGCCGACTGCGCGTTGGCGCTGGCGCTCGCGTCCACCGTCGAGGCGGTCCACCCGGAGCGGGGTGCGCCGATCGCGGTGCGCGCAGCGTTGACGCTGCCGTGGCAGACCGGGGAGGTCGCCGTCGACGGCCGTTTTGACGACGCCGCTTGGACCGAGGCCGGCTGGCGCGGCCTGTTTCCGGCGGACGGGGCGCGGGCCGCCCCGGCGATGGCGTTGGCCGTCGTCGCGGATGCGACCGGGCTGGTCATCGGCTTGCGGGGAGAGACGGGCGGGTTGTCGGCCGAGGTCCGCGTCGATCCCGACGGGATGGGGCAGCGCGCGCTCCGGTGGCGAACGGGTGCCCCGGCGGAGGTCTGCACGCTCTCCGCGCTCGAGACCGGCGCCATCTGGCCGATCGGACCGGGTGCTGTCCCGTGCGAGGTCGGCGGCGCGCCCGAGGTCGTCTCGGGTCCTGCGGGATGGGAGCTGCGTTGGACGTGGGCGGACCTCGCGCGCGCGTCCTCGCGCTTGACCGTCGCCGCCGTCGTGCGGGGTCCGCAAGGGCGGCTGGGAACGACCTCCCGAACGGGGAGCCTCTCGACGGCGTTTGGCGAAGGCTGGCATGTCACAGCACCCGGTCTCGGCGCGGTGCTCAAGGCGACGACCGAGCTCCCGGGGCCCGACCGGTACGTGCTGCAGGTCTCCCGTCCGCCCCGACAGCCGGCGCAGTGGGCTTGGAGCCGGTGGCTGGAGGGACGCCGGGTGGACGAGGGTTGGCTCGACCTTCGAGGTGCGGGGGAGGTCGTGTGGACCGCGCCGCCGCTCGCGGCCCAGGGGGTCTTCGTCGAAGTTCGCGACACGACGACGCCGGTCGCGGCGGCGGTGATCGCGGCCGTCCCTCGAAAACGCGTCGGCGTCGATCTCGTCACGCCGATCCATGATGGCGCGTTCGTCTTGCACGGCCACTCCCCCAACGCATGGCGCCCGTCGGTGGTCGTCGAGCACGACGGCGGCTTGGTCGGTTGCGCGACCGCCGCGCTGCCTGAGGGGGAATGGCTCTGGACGGTGGCCCTCCCGCCCGGCATGGGCGATGCGACCGTGACGATGCCCGATGGTCGGGCGTGGCGTCTGGTGGCGGCGGGCGATGGGAGGCGATGATGCGTTGGGCGGTGCTGTCGGTGTTGTGGGTCGCCTGCGGTCGCGTTCCGTCGCCAGCGGCTTCGTCGTCGTCGGGCGAGGGCCCTGCGGCGGCGGTGACGCCCCCTCCGGCGATCCCCGGCGCGCCTTCCGAGGCCGTCGTCGCGCTCCCGCCCGACGCCCCGTGGATCTTGGCCGCAGAAGAGACGGTGGCGGTGGTCGCCATCCGGGGGGACCAGGTGCAGGCGACGGTTCGAAGCGCGGCGGCCGAAGCGGACATCGAGGCGCGGATCAACCGTGTGCTGGCGGCGGCGGGCTGTACGGCGACGCTGCCCGAGACGGCAGGCGTCGATCGGCGTTGGCACTGCGCCGACCCGGAGCGGGGGTATCGCGGGCTGGACATCACGCTCGGTGCGGCCGCGAGCGACGGTGCGCGTCCGGTGAGCCTGCTGTGGTTCCGGCGTCCTTCGCGGTAGTCCGTCTGTCGGACAGCGCGTGGTTCTCGCGCTAGGCTGCACCGAGGAGGTCGAGATGCGACGCGCGTGGTGGCTCGCCCTGGCGTTGACGGGCTGCAAGGCTTGGCTCGACATCCCGCCGCCCGGTCAGGTGTTCCGCGTCCTCGGTTTTGAAGACGCGACCGACCGCCTCGGCTACGCCCATGTGGGGCCGACGTACGGCATGGGTTGGGGCGACCCGAACGGCGACGGGCTGCTCGACCTGTGGTCGGGCAACCATGCGGGGCCGCCGACCTTGCACCTCAACCGAGGAGACGGGACGTTCGCTGAAACCTACGCCACGGGATGGCTCGATCCGCGAGATGGCGCTTGGGCCGAACAGACCTACGACGCGCACGGCACGCTGTGGATCGATCGTGATGGGGACGGTGACGAGGACTTGATCGAGAGCGTGGGCGCCCAGCGCGGCGAGGGCTTGGGCGGCACGGTCGTGCACCTCAACGAAGGCGGTCGGTTCCTGCGCGCTCCCGACGATCTGGGGCTGACGCACACCAACGCGTCGGGGCGCTGCCCGGTGCCCTATGACGCCAACGGCGACGGCTTGACCGACATCCTGATGGTCGCACAGCCCAAGGTCGATGGGACCTTCCCGTCGGCGTTGTTCTTGCGTCAGCCGTCGGGGGGCTTCGTCCAGTCCTTCGAGACCCCGTCCGACATCGCGGTGCCCACCGCGCTGTGCGGCCAGCTCGCGGACCTCGATGGCGACGATCAAGCCGAGCTGCTCAGCTTCGGTCGGCCCGGGCACCTGCTCGCACAGCGCGGCAACGGTGAGGCCTTGATCGACGTCACCGCCGAGCTCGGCGTGTCGCAGCCGCTCTACCCCTACGATGTCGTCGTCGGCGACTTCGACAACGATCTGAGCAACGACCTCTTCGTCACGCGGTTCTCGGAGAAGAGCGACGTCGACCTACGGCCCGATGCGGGGCGCCTGGCGTTGAGCCTGCGTCTCAACGGCGGCAGCGTCCAAGGCGTGCGCTTCCGCGGCGGCGGGACGCTGACGATTTCGCTCGATCCTCCTACCTTCTGGGAAGCCGACGTGTTCAAGGCCGGCTCGGGCTGCTCGGTCCGCGCCGTTCCGTCGCCGACGTTGTTCCAGGTGACGTTCACTGCCGAGGACGCTGATGTCGCCGGTCGCTGCGCCATCACCCCCGGCACCTCGACGGGGTTGTACGTCGGCCTGCAGGATGGTGTGTGGTCGGTCCTGCTGGCGACCGCGGAGTACAACCGTGGGAACGTGATCATTCAGGGGACCGAGCCGATGACCGAGGTGGTGCAGGACGGCATCGACCGCCTGTCGGAGGCCGACGCGACCCAGTTCAACCGCGATCGGCTCTATCTGTGGCGCGATGGCGCGTTCGTCGACGAGGGTTGGCCGCGCGGCATCCAGCAGCTGACGACCTGTACCTCGGCCGTCGCCGGCGACTTCGACAACGACATGGACCTCGACCTGTTCCTGGCGTGCGCGACCCCGGTATCGAACCCGGCCGCCCTGCTGAACCGCACCGACGATGGCGTGTTCGCCTTGATCGCTGAGCACGGCGCCGACGGCGCGACCGTGGGGCGCGCCGACTCGGTGGCGATGGCCGACTACGACGAGGACGGCTTCCTCGACCTGGCCGTCAGCAACGGCTACGCGGCCGCGCCATTCAACGCCGGGCCGTTGCAGCTGTTTCACAACATCGGCAACGGAAACCATTGGATTGAACTCGATCTCGAGGGCACGACCTCGACGAGGGAGGCCTGGGGCGCCGTCGTCATCGCGCGCACCGGCGCTGTCAGCCAGCGACGCGAGGTCTCCGCGGGTACGCACGCCACGGCGCAGAACGCGCGTCGTCTGCACTTTGGGCTCGGCGCCTTCACGACGATCGACGAGCTGGAGATTCGCTGGCCTTCGGGTCGCGTCGAGATCTTGACCGGCGTCGAGGTCGACCAGCGCCTGCGCGTGGTCGAAGGCGGTTGACCGGCGGTGACGGGCCGCGTCAGCGCGCGAGGGCCTCTTCGACCGCGATCAAGATGGCGCTGACGCTGCCGCCCTTCTCGACGAACTTCGCGTCGGCGAAACCGCCGTCCTCGCGGATCTCGGCGGCCGAGTAGCCGCTCATCAGCAGCACGCGCGTGCGCGGGTATCGCTCGGCCAACGTCTGGGCCTCGACCCAGCCGTCGTTGCCGTCGGTGAGCCGAGAGTCGGCCAGGACGAGATCGACGGGCGCGCGGGCCAGGATGTCGTAGAGTGCGGCGACGTCGACGGCCTCGAACACGTCGTAGCCTTCATTGCGCAGGGCGCGGGCGGCGCCGAGTCGAAAGTGCACGTCGTCGTCGAGGACGACGATCGTGGCGCGTGGCGGATCGGACGCGTTCCGCTCTTCGGGGCGGTTGCCGGCGCCGAGACCACGCTGGTTCGAGACGGTGACCATG
>JBEIFN010000146.1:0-5979 GCA_040382435.1 Alphaproteobacteria bacterium | reverse complement strand
GCCACATCATCGCTCCTCCGTTGGGCCAGCGCCCATGCGGTTGCCGAAACCACCCCAAGGCTCGACAGCGCCATCATGCCGCTGGCGACCATCGGGTGGAGATCAGGGCCACCCCAGGGGACCCAGAAGCCCGCTGCGAGCGGCAACGCCACCAAGTTGTAGCCTGCTGCCCAAGTGAGGTTTCGCCGAACCGCGGCGCGCGCGGCCCCCCCCAGCGCGAGCGCCCGCTCCCAGACCGTTGGGCTCGGGTCGAGCAGCACCAGACCGGCAGCCCCCTGCGCCAACGACGTCCCGGTTCCAACCGCGAGGCCCACCGTCGCGGCCGCGAGCGCCTCCGCGTCGTTGGTCCCATCTCCGATGACCGCGACACGGTGCCCCTTCGCGACGAGGTCGCGTACACGCAACGCCTTGTCGCTGGGTGTGCAGTCCCCCACGATCTCCGAGAGCGCCAACCCACGCAGCCGCTGTCGCGCGGCGACCGTCGTGTCGCCCGTCAGGCAGATCAAGGTGCGCCCTTGGTTCCTCCACCGTGTCAGCAGCGCGGACACTCCCGGGCGCAGCGCGTCTTCGCAGGACCAAGCCGCACAGATCTGCCCCTCGCGCGCCGCCGCGACCACCGAGCGCCCGATCTCGCGCTGCGATGCGACCCACGCGCCCAGCCCTGGCGAAGCCTCACCCACCCATCCCACCGAACCGAGGGCGTACCGCGTGCCGCCTAGGCTGCCCCAGACACCCGACCCGACGACCTCTTCCAGGGCGTCCCAAGCAAGCCGCTGCGGCCCCAGCGACGCGGCCACGGCGCGCGCGAGCGGATGCGTGCTCGCATCGGCGAGTGCGCCCACCTCCGGCAACGAGTCGCCCCAGGTCGCTACCACCGTCGGCGTGCCAAGCGTCAACGTGCCCGTCTTATCGAGGACCACGGTGTCGACGGACGCGGCCGCCTCGAGCGCAGCGGGATCTCGCACGACGATCCCACCCCGAGCCGCCCGCGCCGAAACGGCCCAGAGCGCCATCGGCGTCGCGAGCCCGAGCGCGCACGGGCAGGCCACGACCAACACGGCGAGCGCGCGCCGAACGCCGTCTGCCGCCGCGCCCGACGCCGTCCAGAACACCCACGTCGCCAACGCCAGCGCGAGCACAGCCGGCACCAGACGCGCCGCCCAAGCGTCCGCGACCCGCTGCGACGGCGCACGCCCGGCTTGGGCATCGAGCACGGCCTGAGCCACCCGGGCGGCCTCTGCGTCGCGTCCGATCGCCCGCGCGACGACCACGGCGTGCCCCTGAACCACACGCTCCGTGGCGCGCAACCATGCCCCAGCCGTGAGCAGCACAGGCTCCGGTTCCCCCGTCCAAGCCGAACGATCCACCGACAGCGTACCCTCTGAGAGGACACCGTCGACCGGGACCGACTCGCCTGCACGGACCCGCACAGCGTCGCCAACACGCAACGCCGCGAGCGCGACCTGCCGTCCATCGGCGAGGGTCTGCATCGACGCGAGGCTGCGCCACAGCGAGGACACCGCGCCGAACGCCGAGCGTCGCGCCCGCGCTTCGAGCGCACGCCCCACGAGCACCAGCGCGAGCGAGCCAGCGGCCGACTCCCAATACACCGGATGCCCTCCATCCGGGTCCACGAGCGCCGGTAAGCTGGCGACCACAGCGGCGACCGCGCCCAACGACACCAACAGCGCGAGCTCGCCGCTCCATGCTCGCGCGGCAGCGAGCCCCTCGCGCAGCAACGGCCGCGCCGGTCCGAGCATGACCAACAGGGTGCCGACAACTTGCACAAAATCGAAGGCTTCGCCGTGTTGGTGTTGCATCGCGAGCCACACGACGGGCGCTGCGAACGCGCTCGCCCAAGCCGCTCGGGCAAAGGCCTTGTCGCGTGGGGGTGCCTCCACCGACCAGTCGGCTGGCGCGACGTCAAAACCCGCGCCCCGAATGGCCTCAGCGACCCGATCTGCCGCCACGCCCGACTCACCGCACTCGATGCGCGCCGTCGCCGTGGCGAACTGCACCGTGGCGGCGGCGACGCCCGGAACCCGCGTGAGGACGCGCTCCAAGCGGGCAGCGCAGGCCGTACAGGTCATCCCTTCGACACCCAACGTCAGCTGGGCCATCCCGCCCCCTCAGAGCGCCGCGCGCAGCTGCTTCAGCTCGCCCGTCATCGCGATCAACGCGGCGAACACGGCGACGACCAGCGCGCCTGCACCCAGCGCGCCAACCCACGTTGGGCCGGCCACCGCGAGCCCGGCGGCAGCCGGCAACACAAAGTAGAGCGGCAGCCGTAGACCGGTGCCCAACGCGCCGCGGACGACCTCAGCCGTCGAGACCCCATACGCACGGGCGACGAGAACCCAAGCGACGAGGGCGAGCGGCACGTTCGACAGCGTGCCCCCCACCACAGCGCCCGCAGCGCCAAGCGAAGGGATGAACGCCGCGTTCAAGCCGACCCCAAGCAGACCGCAGACGAGGAGCAAGGCGGCGTACGCACGGGGCCGATCGGCCGCTGCCAGCGCCGTCGCCGAGAGGTTCCCATGCGCGGAAATGAGAATGTACGGTGCAAAGGCGGGCATCAGCGACGCCGCCAGCTCGGCGTCGGGACCGTACAGCACCCGAAACAGCGACGGCGCCGCCGCCACCGCCCCGGCCGCGATCAGCGAGGCCACGACGAGGTTGGCCCGGTAGTTCGCGAGGAGGACTTCGCGCGCGCCCACGGGATCGGTGCGCAGCAGGCCGGGGAGCCGCGTTCGCGCGACGTTGCGAAACGCGTACGTCCCGAACACGGCCGCAGACACCGCCGACTCAGCAAGCGCGTAGGCGCCGAGAACCGAACGGTCCGCCAGGATCGGCAGAACGAGTCGCCCGAGGTAGCTGAACAGCTGCCCTGACCCATTCACCAGCAGCATCGGCAGCGAGAAGCGCCAGATGTCGAGCCACAGCTGCGTAGCGTCAGGCCCCTCCGTCGAGGTGACCTCGGCCGCGCGAAGGCGACCGTCCTCCCGAGCCAGCGCGTACGCTCCACCCACGAAGGCAAGAACGGCGGCGGCGACCTGCGCGAGCACGATGTCGTAGGCCCCATCGCTGCCCGACGCCGCGCGCCAGGCCGCCCAAGCGATGCCGCCGACGTTCGCGAGCGTATAGATCACCCGGTTGCGCGCCATGGCGCCAAAGTTGTCGGTACCGCTCAACAACAGCGATGTGTACTCGTAGGCCGAGGTGCTGAGCAGCAGCCAGCCGCCGAGCACGACGAGCGAAGGGACGTCCCCGAGCCCCGTGACCGCGCCGACCGCTCCCGGCGCCACGAGCATCGGTGTCGCGACCCCGAGCCCGAGCAGCAACCGAAGCAGCGCCGTCCGTCGGAGCGCCAGACTCGCGATATCGGGCCGGTCGGTTCGGTACTTCGAGACGAGCTGGACCCCGGTGAACTCCAGCCCGAACTTGGCCGGCAGCGCGAGCACGGTGACGACCACCAGCACGTTGTTCACGGTTCCCCACACGGCGTTGGGATCGGTGAACATTCGGAACACGACGAGGCTGACGATGAGGTTGCGGGCCTGCAGCAGCAACGACGCCAACATCGAAGCGCCGATGCGACGGAACCGATGCAAACGCGCCCAGACGCTCAACGACGCCGCCACAGCGCCGCCAAGCACGCGGCCGCGCACACGACGACGAAGGCATCCGGCGCCGCCGCGTACAGCGTCGGCACCCGCGCCTGCTTGATCTCCACCACACGGGAAGTCTCTTGGAAGAGCGGCAGCTCGTTGCGCAGCCGCCCGGTGGGGTCGGCCGTCCACGACCAGCCCGAATACGCGGACCGGACCACCGGGACCCCCAGCTCGATGGCGCGGAACGTCACCAACATGCCGTGCAGCGCGCTCGCGGCGCTCTGCCCGAACCAAGCGTCGTTGGTGACGTTGACGAGGAGATCGGGCGCTTCGAACGCGTTGCAGACATAGCCGAGGATGCCCTCGTAGCAGATCGGCGTAGCGGCCCGAAGGCCCGCGACATCGAACACCACCGGCTCGGTTCCTGCCCGAAAGTTCCCAGGGCCTTCGATCCACGTCGCGAGGATCGGGAACGTCTCGGCGAGCGGTAGGTACTCCCCGAACGGCAGCGGCACCATCTTGTCGTAGTGCAGCGGCTCGGGGGAGGCGTCGCACGCCCCCTCGGGCGGACACGCGACCGTGATCGTGCGGCAGTCGCCATCGGTGCATCCCGCCTCACGCCAACGCCACGTCGCGACCTTGCTGCGCACATCGGCAGCGACCTCGACCAAGCCGCCATCCGCGAGCCTGGCCGTCTCTTGGCGGAGCCGAGGCCACACTGCGGCGTCCGTCGCGAGACGCGTCCGAAGGACGGATGGCGCCTTCGTCGCTTCTGCGAGCGACGCCGCACGAGAGGTGAGCGCGTCGAGGCACGCGCTCGGCGCGTCGGCCGGAGCGGTCGCCACCAACGCATCCACTTCGATCAGCGTCAGGACATGGACCGCGTCGAGGTCGCAGTTGGCCTCCCGAAGGCTCGTCCATGTGCTGGACCACGACGCCTCGGGTGCCTCGCGCCGAGCCCGAGAGAACCCGTACACCGAGTTAAAAACACGCGTTTGGGTCTCGCCCGCCGCAGCGTCGGCCTCGCGCTCCCGGGTGCCGGCGCCGATCAACAGGTCGGCACCGACGAGGTCGGCGAGCTGCCAGAGCTGCGAGGCCGTGCTGCCCTCATTGAGCTCGTAAGGACAGGCCCCCTCGGGCCAGACGACCAAATCGACCTCTTGCCCACGCAGCGCGAGCGTGCGGTCGGCCCACCACCCAAAGGCCGACGACGGGCGCAGTTGGAACCGCTCGAGCATCGTCCATGGCGACTGGATCTGCGCGACCCGCAACACCGGCGCTTCCTCCAGCTGCGCATCGACCGCCGCCACACGCCAATGACCGCCGGCCGCCACGAGACCCACCAGGCCGAGCACGGCCGCCAACGGGCGACCTGCGCGCCCCCAGCCCGAATCGCGGCGGTCCCACGCCTCCACGATCGCCGCGTTGACCGCGTACAGCAGGAAGCTGACGCCCCAGACACCCGTCACCGCAGCCACCTGCGCGACCGCCAGCCATCGGAACTGCGTCGTGCCCATCGCGTACGGAAACAGGATCACGCGCGCCGAGAGCCACTCGACGACCACCGCCCATGCCGGCAGCAACACCACCCACCCCACGCCGAAGCGACGACGCATCCACGGTACGGGCAGGAAGGTGACGAGGAACGGTAGCCCATAGACCGCCGCGAACAACGCGTTGACCCCAACCGCGACCACGTCGGGCAGGTTCGAGAACAGCTGGAGCGTCTGGGTGATCCACAGAAAGATGAACAGCTCCGCGAGCGTGCTGTAGGCGAGCAACGTCCGGATCCGCTGCGCAAACGCCCCCTCGGACGACACGAGCAACACCGGGACGAAGCAGAACCAAGCGAGCGGAAAGGCGCCGTAGGGTGCGACGCTTGCGGCGATCAACACCGCAGACAGCACGATCCCGAGCCATCGCCACATGCTCGCCTCCCGACGAGGGCCTAACGCGCCGCCCCCGACGGGGCGGTCGTCAACGCGCGAACCTGATCGCCGCGCGCGTCCCGTCACCTATCCGACGGACCGGCACCCGGGGTCGACCTTCCGTTTTCCGCAGGACCGGCGACTGCGGGCCGTGTCGGACGTCCGTCAGTTGTCGGTCACGGGAACGGTCCAACGCCGAACGTGTCTGGACGCTGATCTGCTTGGAGCGCGGGCAGGAGGACCGATGCTCTACACCGCTCACGTGCCACTGCTCCAAGCCGACCGCTACCTGCGCGCCCCCGAAGCCCGTCATCGCCTGATCGCGCGCCTGTTCGAGGCGCTCGCGCGCCGCGACGTCCTGCCGCTCGCGTTCTGCCTCACCGACGACGGCCTGCGCGTCGCCGCGTGGGGCGACCTCGACGCCATCTCCCGCGCCGTCG
>JBEIFN010000145.1:0-6024 GCA_040382435.1 Alphaproteobacteria bacterium | reverse complement strand
GGTGTCGGAGACCGCCGTGATCTCGACGCGCGCTTCGTGTCCCAATGTGCAGAACAGCACGGGGCCGCCGTGGATCGACATCCCCATGCCGAGCCGATCGCGGCCAGCGGCGGCGCGTGCGTCGTTGTGCTTGGCGAGGGCGGTGAGTGCCATGCGACAGGCGGTCAATGGGGGCGGGCCGTCGCCGGGGAACAGCGCGAGGAAGCCGTCGCCGAGGAACTTGTCGATGACGGCACCGGCTTCGAGCAGCGAGGGCAGTACGGCCGCAAAGGCGTTTTGCAGCGTCTCGTGGACCACGGCAGGCGTGAGCGCTTCGGAGATCGACGTGAAGCCTTGGAGGTCGCCGAAGACGACCCAGCTCGTGGTGAGGCGATGGTCGCCCACTTGGACGTCGCGCACATCGGGCCGCCCGGACATCCGCACGAGGGAGGACGGGACGAAGCGCTCGATCGCGCGGAGAAGCTCGCGCTGTTCTTCGACCACGAGCTGTGCATTGAGGACGGACAGCGCGTTGCGGCTCAGCAGCTCCAGCGTGTGCTCGGCCCACTCATCCATGTCGGCGATGCCTCGCACGAACAGGCCCGCGCCGCGTGCGTCGCCCGCCGCGTTGAACAGCGCGACGCGGTCGCCGCGGACGACGAGTCGGCTGCGCGTGCGGCTCTCGCGGAGCATGGCGCGCGCGTCGTCGTCGAGGTGGGGCGTGCCGTCGACGCCGGAAGCGATCAGCAAGTGGGCGCGGTCGAAGGCCTCGGGGTCGTGGACGTCAAAGATCGCGAGGACGGCGTGTTGCGCACGGAGGAGGCGCTGAAACTGCTGGACGATGCCCTCGAGCAGCGTCCGGACCCCCGCGCGCGTGAACAGCTCGCCGATCGCCCCGATCACCCGTCCGAGGTCGTTGCGCTGCGCCTCGATCAACCGCAAGTCGCGATACGAACGGATCTGGCCTGTGAGTAGCGTGCGGGACCGGTGCGCCGTGAGCTCGGTTTTCGGCCAGTAATCGTTGATGTCGTAGCGACGGAGGACTTCTTCCTCGGGGGCGTGGCCGGGCTGGCCGGTGCGGAGGATGATGCGCATGGCGCGAAGTCGTGGTTGCTCGCGGATCCATGCGGCGAGCTTGAGGCCGGCGTCGTCGGTCTCCATCACGACGTCGAGGATCGCGACCGCGATGTCGTCACGGCTAGCGAGGACCTCGCGACCCTGAGCCGCGGTGTCGGCGCGGAGCAGGGTGATCGGGCGTCCTTCGACCTGAAGGCGACCGAACGCCAGCCGAGAGACCATGTGGATGTTCGGTTCGTCGTCGACGAGCAGAACGACCCACGGCGCCACGACGGCCTCGACCAGCGCACCTTCCGGGCCTTCGTCCGCGAACACCAGATCGTCATTGGGGGCGGTAGCCATGGGGATCCTGATCGAGGGCGCGGCCCTACGACAATGGGGGGGCTTGTCGAGGGAAGCGGATGTCGACGGCCACGCCGGTGCCCGGCGCGGTGTTCAACGTCACGGTGCCGCCGAGGGCACCGGAGATCAGGCTGTGCAGAACGTGCAGACCCAGCCCGGTGCCGCCCTGGTGGCGTCGTGTCGTGAAGAACGGCTCGAAGGCGCGCGCGGCGGTCTCGGCATCCATGCCTCGACCGTAATCGCGGTACGTCCACAGGATCTGGTCGCCCTCACCGCTCAGGTACACATCGATACGGCCGCCCTCGCCCGCGTAGCCGTGGTGGATGCTGTTCTCGAGCAGATTCGTGAAGATCTGGGCGATGGCGCCGGGGTCGCTGAACGCCTTGAGGTCGCCGGAGACGTTGAGGTCGACCGTCAGCCCACCCCGGTGGGTCGTGGGGCGGAGGCTGAACAGCACCTCGTCGAGGTAGGCGCCCACATCGAACTCGCGGTGCTCGCGCGACGTCCGGTCGGCGGCGACGCGCTTGAACGACTGGATGATCTGGGCGGCGCGTTGCAGGTTCGACGTGCTCAGGGCCGAGGCTTCCATCGCTTCGTTTAGGAAGGTCTGGAGGTTCGACCTTGTCATGGTGCCGGTCGTCATCCGCGTGTGGAGGTCTTCGGTCGCCTCTTGGAGGACCGAGACGGCGGTCATCGCCACGCCGAGCGGGGTGTTCACCTCGTGCGCGATGCCAGCGACCACCCGCCCGAGTGCTGCGAGTTGTTCACTGCGTTCGAGCTGAGCGCGCGTGCTGCGAAGCTCACGCAGGCTTTGTTCGAGCTGGTCGTTCGAAGAGGCGAGGCTTTGGTTCGTGTCTTCGAGCTGACGGTTCGCGAGGTACAGATCGCGCGCCTTCTCCTCGAGCAGCCGCTCCGCCTCTCGGCGTGCGGCGCGCTCGCGTTCTACGCGACGTTCCAGTCGAGCGATGTCGTCGGTCGTCATCGGTGCCTCAAGGGCGCGTTATCCGCATGGCTCGGGGCTGGCACGTTCCGTGACAGGAGGGGTTCATGCGTTGGCATTGGGGGCTGTGGGCGATGTTGGCCTGCGGGACGACCGAGGAGGTCGTCGAGGTCGACACGGCGGAGCCTACGCTGGCGGCAGATCCGACGTCGTTGGCCGACGCGGTGCGGCTTGATGCGATGCTCGCCCACCTCGACGCGTTCGCCGCGATCGCCGTTGAGGGGTCGGGCACGCGCGTGATCGGCGACCCCGCCTTTGACGCGTCGGCGGACTATGCGGCCGCTGTGCTGGCTGAGACCGGGCTCGCGGTCACGCGTCAGCCGGTCCCCTACGTCACGTGGTCGTTGACCGCTGATCCGCTGCTCACCCGCGAGGACGGCGTGGGGGTCGGCGCCAGCGACTACGCCGCGATGACGGGTTCGCCCGCCGGCGATGTCACGGGTCCGGTCGTGCCGGTCGACGTCGTCCTGCCGCCGCCCAGCGGCGCCAATTTGACGGATAGCGGCTGCGAAGTCGATGACTTCTCTGGGTTCCCGCCGGGTTCGGTGGCGTTGATTCAGCGCGGCACCTGCACGTTCGCGACCAAGGTCCGAAACGCGGCGGACGCTGGGGCGGTCGCCGTCCTGATCTTCAACGAAGGGGGGCCGGGTCGGACGGGCGTGGTGGAGGGCGACCTCGGCGATGTGTCAGATCTCTCGCTCCCCGTGCTCGGGTTGAGCCACGACGCGGGGGCGTCGCTCGCGCAGGCGGTGCTTTCGGCGCGGGTCTTCGTCGCCTCCGAGACCACGGTGATCGAGGCCCAGAACGTCTGGGCGGACCTGCCCGGGACAGGACCTGGCGTCCTCGTGGTAGGGGGGCACCTCGATTCGGTCCTGGCGGGGCCGGGGATTCAGGACAACGGCTCGGGTGCCGCGCTGGTCCTCGAGCTCGCCGCCGCAGCGCAGCGCATCGCCTGGCAGCCCGCTGTGACGGTGCGCTTTGCGTTGTGGGGGGCTGAGGAGGAGGGTTTGATCGGCAGCTTCGCCTACGTGGACGCTCTGGATGAAGCCGCGCTCGCCGCGCACGTTGGCAACCTCAACTTCGACATGGTCGCATCGCCCAACGGGGCGCGGTTCGTCTATGACGGGGATGCATCGGAGGGCCTGCCGGGACTGGCCCCGCCCGCAGGTTCGGAAGCGCTCGAAGAGGCATTCCTCGCCTTCTTCGACGAACGAGGCCTCGCTTGGGACGCGACCGCCTTCGATGGGCGGTCGGACTACGGGCCCTTCGTCCTCGCGGGCATCCCGGCCGGCGGCCTGTTCGCCGGGGCCGAAGCGCCCAAGTCGCGCGACGAGGCCAGTCGGTACGGGGGAACCGCGGGCGAGGCGTTCGACGCCTGCTACCACCGCGCGTGTGATGACCGCGACAACCTTGACGAGGGACTCTACGAGGAGTTGGCGCAGGCGGCCGGGTACGCGACCCAGCGTGCGGGAGACACGTCGGTCGTGGCAGCTCGGCTCGCTCCGCGGACGCGCTTGCCTCGGTGGTCGCTGGAGCCTGGCCACCTCGGCGAGCCGCTCGGCTGCGGGCGCCACGCGCCGGTCCGTTGAGGCCCCGTTCTCGGGGCCGTTGAGGCCCCGTTCGCGGTTTCGCTGAGGGCCCCTTCGGACCCTAGCGGCGGCGGCGGCGGAGGAGCGCCAGGAGCGCGCCAACGCCCGCCCACGCGCCACGGGGCGTGCCGGTCGCGTCACACCCTTCGCAGCCCTTCTCGGGGTCGACTGGGATGTCCGTCTCGTCCGGGGTGTCAGTGGGTGAGTCGGTCTCAGCGGGCGTGTCGGTCGGGGTGTCGACCGGCGTGTCGGTGGGCGTGTCGGTGGGCGTGTCGGCCGGCGTGTCGGTCTCGGCCGCGCTCTCGGTCGGGGTGTCGGTCTCGACGGGGGTGTCGGTGGGCGTGTCGAGGCCGGAGTCGCCGGTCTCAAGCTGCGCGCTGTCGTAGGTGTCGAGCGGTGCCGGGGTGGTCGCGTCGATCCCGTCGCAGTCTTGGTCGATGCCGTCGTCCAGCACCTCCGCGCGCCCGGGGGCGCGGTCTGCATCGTTGTCGTCGCAGTCGGTCGTCGCATCCACACCGTCGCCGTCGACGTCGGTCAGGTCGGCGCCGTCGCAGTCCTGATCGACGCCGTCGTACGGGATCTCGGGGCGTCCGGGTGCGCGTGCGTCGTCCGTGTCGTCGCAGTCGGCGCCTTGGTCGGCCCCGTCGTCATCCTGATCGAAGTCGCTGGCGCCATCGCAGTTCTGATCGACGCCGTCGTACCAGATCTCGACGGAACCGGGCAGGATCGCGTCGTCGCCGTCGTCGCAGTCCGCGGGGAGCTCGCTCCCGTCGCCGTCGCGGTCGAAGTCGTTGTTGCCCGCGCAGTCGGCATCGAAACCGTCGTACCAAGCGTCGGTCGCGCCGGGGTAGCGGTCGGGGTCGCCGTCGTCGCAATCGCCGGGGAAGAGCGAGCCGTCTCCGTCGACATCGGCGAGGTCCGCGCCCGAGCAGTCCTGATCGACGCCGTCGTAGGCGACCTCGGTGTTGCCGGGTGCCACGGTCGCGTCGGTGTCGTCGCAGTCCTGGGCCAGCTGGATGCCGTCCCCGTCCTGATCGAAGTCGTCGTCACCGGCGCAGTCGCTGTCGACGCCGTCGTACCAAGCGTCGCCGAAGCCGGCGCCGATGCCCCGGTCGGTGTCGTCGCAGTCGCCGCCGTCGATGCGCTGGGCGTCCCCGTCTTGATCGAAGTCGTCGTCACCGGCGCAGTCGCTGTCGACGCCGTCGTACCAAGCGTCGGCCGCGCCGAGGAAGGTCGTCGCTTCGAGGTCATCGCAGTCGTCGGGACCGAGGTCGAACCCGTCGCCGTCCTGATCGTCGTCGCTGCCGCCCGAGCAGTCTTGGTCGACTTCGTCGTACCAGACCTCGGTTGCACCGGGGTTGATCGCCGACGACGCGTCGTCGCAGTCGTCGCCGCCGGCGGTCGTGGTGATGTAACCGTCACCGTCGATGTCGCCGGCGGCCGATCCCGAGCAGTCGAGGTCGATCGGTGACCCTTCGGGCTCGTCGGCGCCGGGGTAGCGGGCGGGGTTGCCGTCGTCGCAGTCGATGCCGCCGTAGGTCGCCGACCCGTAGCCGTCGCCGTCGCGGTCGAAGTCGTCGTTGCCGGCGCAGTCACTGTCGACGCCATCGTAGAAGACGTCGGGGACACCCGGGCGAATCGCCGCGTTGGTGTCGTCGCAGTCGGTCCCGCCGGAGGTGGACGCCAACGCGCCGTCGAGATCCTGGTCGGCGTCGTTGCCGTCGCAGTTCTCGTCGAGGTCGTTGTACCAAATCTCGGCGCGGCCGGGGTTGATCAGCGGGCTGCCGTCGTTGCAGTCGGCGGGGAACGGGTAGCGGTCACCGTCGACGTCGACGAGGTCCCCCCCCGAACAGTCTTGGTCGATGCCATCGTAGGGGACGTCGACGAGGCCGGGGCGGATGGCAGCGTTCGCGTCGTCGCAGTCGGGGCCGCCAAGGACGGCGGAGGTCTGGCCATCTCCGTCGACATCGACGAGGTCGGCACCGGAACAGTCTTGGTCGATGCCGTCGTACGGGATCTCCGTCACGCCGGGGTTCC
>JBEIFN010000144.1:0-6032 GCA_040382435.1 Alphaproteobacteria bacterium | reverse complement strand
CGTCAACGTGAGCAGGTGCGTCCCCTCGCTGAGCGCCGTGGTGAGCGAGGCACCCGCCCCAAGCGCGCCGTCGCGGTCGCTCGTCCAAGCCAACGCGTCGTCGGGCAGGGGGCCATCCTCCGGATCGGTCGCGGTTCCGGCGAGGTTCACGGCGTCTGGGGTGGCGATTCGGGCGCCATCGGCCGGCCGCTCGATGGTCACCGTCGGGGCGTCGTTGCCGACGCCGTCCGCCTTGTCGACGTCACCGGTCGACGTACAGGCGGCGAAAAACGCCACAAACGCGAGGTGCTGGGGAGGCATGGCGTGTCCGTCAGCGGAAGTGGATGACGCCGTTCTTCTGGTAGCAGGCGTGCAGGTTGTTGGCAGCATCCAAGTCGGCCTGGACGCTGCTGTACGCGCTGATGCCCGTGTCCACCGCGCTGTACGACCAGTAGCCGCGGGTGTCGACGCTCACGAACTCCAGGGTTCCGTCGTGGTTCTGGGCGAGCTTGGGGTTCGTGCCGTCGAAGACGAAGTTCTTGTTGTAGTCGGAGTGGCCGTATTCGAGGGATTCCCAAAGGTTGAACGTCGCCCCGTTGTCGGTCGACCAGTACAGGCCATCCTCTCCCATCACCCCGACGGACGAACCCGAGAGGTACATGTCGGCGTAGGTGTGGTCATCGGTCGCGTAGTCCAGAACACGGTTGTTGGTGAACCCGTTGTTCGCGCTCCAGTTGACATAGAGCAGGTCGTAGCCGTTGATGTAGGCCACGCGCATCTGGCTGTTCGGCGCGGGCACCAAGCCGGCCGGGTAGGCGTAGCAGCACGACGGCGCCACGACCTGCTTCCAGAAGTTCCAGGTGCCCGCCGACTTCCGCAACAGCGTCATCTGCCCGTTGACGTCGGTGTAGAGGATGTGCGGGTTCGCGCCGTCGAAGGCGAGGGCAGCGGTGCTGTTCTCGTCTGCATCGTCGACGAGCACGGTGACCGTCCACACGTTGTTCGTCCGCGTGGCGTACACGACGTCGCCACGGCCACGGACCAGCGCGACGTGGACCGTTCCCGCCGCGTCGATCGACATCGTCGCCTGACCGTAGCCGGACGCACCGCCGCCGAGGAAGCCCGGCCCGTCGATCAGCTCGTTCGTCCAGACGCCGCCGACGAACTTGGCGTAGCGCCATTGGTCGTGCCAGTCGTTGCGATAGATCACGTGCGGGACGTCGTTGCCGTCGATCACGAGGTCGCAGAAGCTCCCGGTGGCCTCGCCCGAGGCGTCGACGGGGCCGACCGCGGCGGGGTTGAGCACCGCGAGCTCGATGTCGAGGTCTTGGTGGACTTCGGTTCCGTCGGCGAGCGTGACGGTGGCGGTCAGGCGCGCGACCTGCTCGGCGGGGAGCGTCCATTGAACGAACCGGCCGTCGGCCGAGAGATCCCCGGCGGACGCCGACCAATGGACAACGGATGACGGGTCGTCAGTTTTGAGCTCGAACACTTCGACCGCTCCGGGCAGGAAGGCGCCCTGCGGTTGGAGCCGTTCGATGCCTGTTACGCCTTGCACCGGCGCGTGAGGCGTCAGGGTGTGGGAGGGGACGTCGGCGTTCTGACAGGCCGGCCACAGCGCAAGGAGAAGGAGGTGTCGCATGGGGGTCTCCGAGCGTGAGGGTACAACAATGCGTCGCTGTTCGGACGGCCCGTGAGGCATTCATCATCAACAGGGCTAGAATGTCGGCGTGGGGAGCCGTGATGGTGCGCCGCGCGTGGTGGTTCAAAGCGCTCGTCGGGTGCGTCGCGGTCGGCGCGTGCGGCGACGATGTGCCCGGACCGGGCGGCGACCCCCCCGACGCGTCGGAAACTGAGCCACTGGGCGACCTCGCGTCACCTCGCATCCCCGCACAGGTCGCGTTGACGTGGCCGCCGACACCTGCCGCTGCCCCATTGGATCTGGCCGCCGTGAGGTTCGATCCTTCTGCCGGGGACGCGCTGCGCGGGTGCCTGCCGATTCAGCGAGAGGCCAACCCGCCGATCCTGCACGTCGCGCCGGTCGACCTCGATGCGGACGGGGTGTACGAGGTGGTCCTGGGGAACCAACGTTGCCCCGATGGGCAGGGCGGTTGGGTCGACGACCCCGTGGCGCGCTGGGACCCGTCGAGCGAACGCCTGGTCATCGGCGAGCCGTTCGTGACGCACCTCTCGGACGTGCCCAACGGTTTCGGCCCTTCGATGGTGTTCCTCGACGTCGACGCGGACGGGGACGCCGACCTCGTCGGGAGCATCCCCGACCCCGACGATCGCGGTCGCCTCCGCCCCGTCTGGTGGAACGACGGCGCCGGGCACTTCGAGGCGGCGCCGCTCGGGCCATCGCTGGACGGTTTGGTCTTGGCCGCCGTGTGGGCTTTGGGGGTCGTCCTCGATGGGGACGGCCGGCTGCATCTGTGGATGGCGTCGCGGGATTCAGCCGCGTCACCGGAGGCGCCGATGGCGCCCACGGACGTCGTCGTGGACGACGGGGGACTGCAGGTGGTGCCGCACCGTTCGGCCGCCGTCGCGGGCCTCGCCTCCGCTTGGTCGTGGGTCGCGGTCTCGCTCGCTCCGACCGAACGGCCCTTTGAACATCTGTTTCCGACCGTCAACCCCATCGGCGTCTCGGAGGATTTTCATTGGCGCATCGCCGACGCGTTGTGGGAGCCGGACGACTTCGTCGACGCAGCCCGCGGTAGCCGGGGCGAGCCGGTCGACGCCGTGCATTTCGCGACGCCGGCCTGCCCGACCGCCTCGGCGACCTGCTACACACCGATGGGCGGCAGCATGATTCGCTTCCCGGACCTCGACGACGCGGGCGCCCCAACCTGGCGTGACTGTGCGGCGATCAGCACCGGGAGTGGCCCGTGGCCCGTCTTTGTCGGATGCCCAGTGGAGGGGCGTTTGATCGAGCGCGGCGAGCTCGTCGCGGCGTTCGCGGGGGCAGATGTCACAGACGTCCGCCTCGCCTGGCAGGTCAGCGGCACGTGGGACGTCAACGCCGATGGGTTTTCCGACATCTTGGTGACGAATGGGCGGGACGCGGGTCCGTTCCCCGCGCAACCCTCGTACGCCTACTTGCGGAGGCCGGGCTGTTTCGATGCCTCGTGTGGGCGCTTCGAGCGCGTGGATCTCCCGCTGGCTTGGGGGCACCACCACGGCTTCGCGCTCGTGCCGATGCCGCGCGCCGATGGCGGTTGGACGTGGCTCGGGCTGTTGAACAGCAACGCCGTGGATCCGGCGGCCGACGCGCGTGTCGCGGCGTTCACCTGGCAACCGGTGGCCGCGGACGCCTGGGTGTCGCTCGCGCTGGGGCCGTTGCACGACCTGCGCGCGATGGGGGCTGTGGTGACGCCGCGTTTCGTGGACGAGCAGGGGGCGACCGTCGTCGCGGGCGAGCCCACGCTGGTCGCTCTCGCGAGCACGCGGGGCCATCCGGGGGTGCAGCAGCCGCTCGTGTGGGGGTTGCCGTCGGGCGCGGTGTCCGCGGTCGCGCACGTGGCGCCGGTACGTGGCGGGACCCCGTTCGAGGTGACGCTCCTCGCCGGTGTTCCGACGTTGGTGCAACCTTGAGGGCGCGGCCGTGGGTGGGTTGGGGTGCCCTGGCCCAGTTGGTCGTGGGCTGTGCGGGTGGATCCAAACCTCAGGACGACGCTGACACCGCCGTGACGCCGCCGACGGACGCCTCCGAGTCCGCGGCCGACACGCCTTCCAGCGGCGACACGCCCGACCCGGCCGACACCCCGACCGAAGGGGAGTCCGGGGTGGTGGACGACACCGATCCGAGCGAGTCGGGGCAGCCGGGGAACGACACGCCCAGCGATTCGGGGTGCGCCGTCCCGGGGTGCACCGGCCCGACGCAGGACACGGCGGCGCCGCTCCCCGCGCCGTGGCCTGCGACCCTGACCGGGCTGGGCTACGACCCGTCGTTGGGGTCCGTGCTCGCCGGATGCACGCCGCTGCCAGACGCCCGTTCGCGCCCCGGCGCCCTGCCGTTGCTTCCTGCTGAGCTCGACGGCGACGGCGTCCTGCGGGTGCTCGCGCTCAACCTCGAGTGTCCAGGGACGGCGGGCACGGTTCGACATCCGATCTTCGAATGGCAGCCGGCGTTGGGAACGTTCGCGATGACCTCCTCGCTGGAGGCTCGGATGGGCCGCACGCTGCTGCGCGTCGTGCGCAGCGCGGCGTTCGTCGACGTCGACGAGGACGGCGACCCCGATCTGGTCGGGGCGTTCGACGTGGATGACGCGGTGGGTTTCCGGCCGGTGTGGCGCAACGACGGGCAGGGCGGTCTCAGCGCCGTGGATGTCGCGCCCCCCGTTTCGGGGTTGGTTCGGACGCCGAGGGCTTACGAAGGGTTCGGGCTGGCACGGCACGCGGGGGGCACCGACCTGTG
Source organism: Alphaproteobacteria bacterium (assembly GCA_040382435.1). GTDB lineage: Bacteria > Myxococcota_A > UBA796 > UBA796 > JBEIFN01. Next base: position 1,639 of record JBEIFN010000144.1, on the reverse strand, counting down.
GCTCGCGGGCGCCGACCCGTTCCAACCGCCTTCGGGTGCCGCGCAGACGCCCTCGAGGATCGTCATCGATCGCTTCGGCGATGCCCAATGGGAGGTCGAGGTCGCCGGCCCGTTGCAGGATCTCGGCGGGTCTTGGACGTGGCTTCCGATTTCCCGTGACGTCGTGCTCGATCCGTGGGCCGAAATGCTCGCGCTGACCAACCCGATGACGGGTGTGGACGACCAGGTCTGGCGCTACGACTTGTTCGGCTGGGCGAGCAATGATCACGTCGACGTGGAGCGGTCGGCTGCCGGGGCGCCTGTGAACAGCGTGACGCTGATCTCCCCGCGCTGCCTCACGCCGACGCCGGGTTGTGTCACGCCGATGGGCGGGAGCATGGTGCGCGTCCTCGACGAGGATGCCCTCGGCACGCGCACGTACCGCGACTGTGCGCTCGTGAGCACCGGTTTCAGCGCGTGGCCGGTGCTCCCGCTGTGCCCTTCGACGGCGCCCGCGGGGTGGTGGGAGGATGGGGCGCTGACGCAAGCGCTCAGACGTCCGCCTGGTCCTGGAACCGACCTCGCTTGGAACGTCTCGGCGACCGAAGACGTCGACGCGGACGGCTGGAACGACGTGCTGGTGACGATGGGGCGTGATCGAGGTGCCTTCGTCGGGATGCCGACGCGGGTGTTCCTGCAGAACCCGGACTGCCATGATGATGCCTGTGCCCGCTTCCTCCCCTTCGAGTTGCCGATCGGTGGGGGCCACCGCACCAGCTGGATCACCGTCCCGGTTCAAGACGCGACCGGTGCGTGGGATCTGGTGCACTTCGTGGGCACCAACGGCACGGATCCGAACGCCGTGACGGTCCCTGAGATCCTTCGACCCACGCTCGCCCCGGGTCGGAGCTGGCTCGCCGTCCGCGTGGGCGCGATCCACGACCTTCGCGCCATCGGGTCTGTGGTCCGGCCTCGGTTCTTCGACGCCTATGACCGAGAGCTGCCGGCGATGCCCGAAGTTCTGGTCTCACAGGCCGCCACGTGGGGCGCGCCCGGCTTCAACCCGGCGATCGTGCTCGGCGTGCCTGCCGGGAGCGTTCGCGCCGAGGTTACGGTGGACCTTCCGGGCGCGTGGCCGGATGTGACGCTGACCGCCACGGCATGGAACCAACCCCTCGACGTCGTGCTCCCTCAGGGCGATCCGCGGGCGCCCTAGCGCGCGGGGGCCGCGCGGGTTGAAGAGCGTGGCGAGGTCGCCGATGCTCGATACCGTCACGCTCTCCGCCCTTGCGATCCGCGACGACGCTGCGTTCGCCGCGATGGACGTCTACGGGCGACTCAAGGCGCGCTTGGCGCGCGATGCCTACCCATTCCGGGTCCCGGCGCCGCGACAGGCGTTGGCCTGGGAGGAGACGCTGCTCCTCAACGTTGTGTTCTGGAACGGGGCGACCGGACAAGACGTGCTCGAAGATCGGGCGATCGACGCCGATGTCATCGCGCATGTGGGCTGGCACCATGTCGTCCGCCAGGCCCTCGGTCCCGCTGCGGCCACCGCCGACGGCATGGTGCTCGGCGAGGCCGTTGCGAGCGCGTTCGACGTGGACGCGGCCGGTCGGATGCTCGCGCTCGGGCGCGAGGTGGGCTTCCTCGAGAGCCAGCT
>JBEIFN010000143.1:0-6048 GCA_040382435.1 Alphaproteobacteria bacterium | reverse complement strand
GCCGCGCTCGCCGCTTGGCTGGTGCTGTAGCGCGCGACGACCCGACGCTTAGCCGTCCCACCGGGCGAGCACGGTCGCGACCAACGGGTGTCGCACGACGTCGACCGCCTGCATCCGCGCGATGCCGATCCCCGGAGCGCCGTCGAGCACCTCCAGCGCGTGCACCAGACCGCTCCGCTGCCCGCGCGGCAGGTCGACCTGCGAGGGGTCGCCGGTGATGATCATCCGGCTCCGGTCCCCGAGGCGCGTGAGGAACATCTTCATCTGCTCGACCGTCGTGTTCTGCGCTTCGTCGAGCACGACGAAGGCGTCCTGCAGCGTGCGACCCCGCATGAAGGCCAACGGTGCGACCTCGATCATGCCGCGCGACATCAGCTCCGCGATCTCACGGGGATCGGCGATCTCCCCCATCGCGTCGAACAGCGGGCGCAGGTACGGGTCGACCTTTTCGGCGAGATCCCCAGGGAGAAAACCGAGCTTTTCTCCAGCCTCCACCGCCGGACGCGTCAACACGATCCGCTTGACCGATCCGCGGCGGAGCTGGGTGAGCGCCATGACCATCGCGAGGAACGTCTTGCCCGTCCCCGCCGGACCCACGCCGAACGCCATCGCGTGGGTGCGCATGATCTCGACCCAAGCCGCTTGACCCGGCGAGCGCGCGGTGACGGGCCGCTTGCGTTGATCGAGCACGAGCACATCGCGCAGCGTCTGACCGACGTCGGCCCCGGGGTCGGCCGCCTGCACCCGCAGGACGTCGCGGACGTCGCGCGGATGTACGCCTCGACCGCCCTCGGCGAGCGTCACGAGGGTCCGGACGGCGTCCATCGCGCGCGCGATCGCGGCACGATCCTCACCCGCCACCCGCACCGTGGTCCCCCGGGCGACGACGGCCACCCCGTGCGCCTCGGCGACGAGTCGCAGGTGCGCACCGAGATCGCCACCGACCTCACGCATCACATCCAGGCCCAGCTCCAGTTCTTCGACAAACGCCGCGATGCCCGTCATCCTCGATCTCCCAACAGCGCGTCGAGCGCAGCCCACTCGGCCGTGATCTGCCCAGCTCGTTCCTCGGAGACCCGCTCATGGTGGTGGGCCACCGCGAACACCCGGACGTCCCCCTCGGCGACGGCCGCGAGGCGCGACGCGAGGCCGTCGAGTCCACGCTCCGCGATGTGCGCTTCGAGCCGGCCGCGACGCACGTCGACGTCGATGCCGAGCGTGCGCGCGCCCACGACCGCGAGCTCGCCGAGCAGGGCGGGCACATCGTCGGGGAGCGCCTCGACCACCACCTCGCTCCACGGTTCCACGAGATGCGTCCCTGCCGCCGCCAACGCGGCCTGCACCGCGAGCGTCGCCGCCTGCGCGAGGTGCGCCGGTTCGCTGTCGAGCGCGTGATAGTCCGCGTCGACCGCCGTCACCACCAGTCCCGCCACCGGCGCCCCGATCCGCGGCCCGCGCGCGAGGCCGGCGCGCAGACCATCGGCGACCCCACCCACGAGCTTCTTTGGCAGGACGTCCTCGTCGAGCGCGAGTCGGATGTCGACGCCGTCCTCGAGCGCAGCGGGGACAAGATCGACGACGACGCGGCCGAGCGGCGCGCCGTCGGGCCCCGGTAGCTCGCCGACCACGCCGTCGACGCGGCCGCGAGGCGTCTCGAGATCGGGGACGACGGGACGGGCGACGCGCGGCGTACCCCGGAGTACGACAGAGAGCCGCGCAAGGGCCGCTTGCACCGCGGCCTCGGAGGCCCCACCGACGCACACGCCGCCGCCACGGGGCGCGTCGACCGCGAACACCGACGCGTCCCACGCCGCAAGCCGGGCGACGGCCGCGTACAGTTCGCGCGCCGCCTCGCGGGCGTCCGCACGACGCACGGGCCACACCTGTCGCCAGACCGCGGGAGGATCGGGCAGCTCGCCGAAGTCCTCGAGGACCACGCCGTCGGTGAACCACAGCCCGGGCCGGCCTGACAACCGTTCGGGGATCGCCACGACATGACCGAGCTCCGCAGGCGGCGCGACGGCACGACGGTCCCCCCGGAGGCGGTAGAGCTTGCTGACGCGCACGGGCGCCTCGTCCTCGCCGCTCGCGGGCACCAGCGCGGCCCCCGGATGCAACGTGCCCGCCAACACGCGCACCAACGTCTGAAGCTCGCCCTCGCGCGCATGGCCCTCGACCGGTCCTGCCCGCGTCCCCGCCCAAGCGACAACGACCCCGGGCGCCGCGACGGGGACCGGGGCCGGCGTCCAAGCTTCGAGCGCCGTGAGCGCCTCCGCGGCGCCCGCGCCCGAGCGTCCCCCGACCGCGAGCACCGGGACGATCGCCCCGGAGCGCACCCCATCGACGAGTCCTGCCCGGACCTCCTCGTCGGGGAGCGTGTGGTGATCGAGGTAGTGTGCGAGCCGATCCTCCCGCGTGCAGGCAGCGGCTTCGTGGATCGCCTCGCGTCCCGCGTCCAGCAGCCCCTGCTTCGACGCGTCGACCGGACAAGGCGCTGCCGGCTGCGAGCCGTCCCGTGTTCCGATCGACACGGTGCCTGCCATCAGGTCGAGCACGCCGCCTTCCTCCGCGGGCAACGACAGCGGGAGCAGACGCCGACCCCCGACCGTCTCGGGCAGCTCGAGCGACCGCTTGCGGTCGACCGCGGTGACGACGATCGCGAGCGGCCTCCCCTCCAGGCGGCGCATCCAGCGGACATGCTGCGAGGTCCAGCCCTCGGAGGCCGACACGACGAGGACCACGAGATCGACGATGCCGGTCAGGGTCCGCCGCACACCGGCGGAGGCTTCGGAGCCTTCGACGTCGAACAGCGTGACGTCGCCCGCGCCGGGCGCGAGCCACACGACGTCGACGGCCTCGCGTCCGCCGAGCAACGCTGTGCCCGTCTCGACGAGGCCTCGCTGCCGGACCACACCGGCCGCTGCGAGCAACGCCTCGGCGAGCTGCGTCTTGCCGACCCCGCGCGGTCCGACGAGCAGCACGGCACGACGTGGCGAAGGCGGCGTCCCGGTGCGCCCGAGGTCACGGCGTACGCTCAATGCGCCAGACTCCAAAGAAAGGTCGCGATCAGCGTCGCGAGCGCGATGAGCGCGACCGACAGCGCGAGCGACGGCCGCACCATCTGATGGACCGAGGACGCTCCGGACGGTGCCGAGGTCGCGACACCCGGACTCACGTCCGGCCGACCGGTGGGGCGTTCTGCCCTTGACGTCGCCCCGTCGGTCCGGCGCCACACCGCGCCGCGTGGTGTGCCCTTGCCGCGCCCCTCGCCGAGCGCGTCCATCGCGTCCTCAAAGAAGGTGATGTCGGCCGTTTCGGTGATGTCGCCTCGTCGGCGGGCGTCGCGTGTCGACGCCGTCGGGCCTTGCACCGCGCAGACGACGGTGACGTTGTCGTGGCCGCCGCGATCGAGCGCGAGCTGCACCAGCCGCTCCACGGCCTCCTCGGGCGAGCGTCCGGCGACCGCCTCGGCGATCTCCTCGTCCTCGACGAGGTCGTGCAGGCCGTCGGAGCAGAGGACGAGGGCATCTCCGGGTTCGAGCGGGATGGCGTCGGCCATCACCTCAGGCTCCAACGGGTCGCCGTTGCTGGTGCGCGGGTGACCGAGCGCGCGGGTGAGCATCCCGGCGTCGGGGTGCCGCCTCGCTTCGGCCGCCGTCAGAATGCCTCGCTCGACCAACCCCTGAACGCGCGTGTGATCCATCGTCCGCCAGCGAACCTCGCCGGCACGAACGTGGAACAACCGGCTGTCACCGACGAGGGCGACCCACACCTCGCCGCCCGTCACCCAGCCGCAGACCGCCGTCGTCCCCATGCCGCGATGTCCGCCGCCGCCGACTTCGACGATGCGATCGCTAGCGCGCAACAGGCTGTCGTACAGGACCATGCGCGGATCTTGATCCGGCGCCAAGTCGACGAACGCGCCCGCCAACGTCTCGACGGCGATCCCGCTCGCGACCTCGCCCGACGCGTGACCGCCCATGCCGTCACAGACCGCGAGCAACGTCCCCTCCGGCCATGTGCCGACCCAGAACGCGTCCTCGTTGTTGCCACGGACCCGACCTTGGTCGGTCTGCCAGGCCACATGAAGGCCCGTCTCGTCGACGAGGGTGCCGCGCGGCTTCTCCGGCTCGGGGGGCAGCATCGTCAAACGACCTCTTCGGGTAGCGCAGCATGCGACACCCACGGGGGATCCATACCACACGCGCCCGCACCGCGCCGCGCCGGCTCCGACCGCGTCTCGTCAACGTCGCTCACAGCGGCAGGTACACCGGGCGCTCGCTAAAAACGCCGTCCGCGGGGACGAAGCCACGGTAGCGCTCCTGCACCGAGACGTCACCGACGACCCGTCGCGGCACGAGCGTAAAGGGGCGGCCTTGCACGCCGAACACCGCAAACACGCCGGCCGGTCCGACCGTGGCGGCGCCCGGGTCGTACGCCGTCCCTTCCTCGTTGAGGTAGCAGGCCTCGATCAACGTGCCGTCGTCCAGCTCGACGCGAACCGACGCACTCGGATCCAGCGGGTCGAGGGCCGGGTCACCGCTCACGAGGATGCGCACCTCTCCGGTGATCATCCCTGGTGCGTCGACGTCCGGGCAGCCCGCGAAGCGATCGCGCAGGTCGGCCTCCTCCTCGTAATCGACGACGAAGAAGGTCCCCAACGGCACGTTGAACGGGTCGGCGACGCCCGTCGTCCCCCCAAAGGCGATCGGGGAAGCGACCCCCTCGGCACGGAACTCGACGAAGATCTCGGCCTGGACGGGGACCGGGATCGAGAAGTCTCCGGCGACGTTGGTGCGGACCGACGACCACGGGCTGGTATCGAACGTTCGAACCACCACCTCGGCGTCCCCCACGCCCACGACATCGTCCGATGCGGCCTGAAGTCGTCCCGTCATCTCGAGGCTCGGCGCCGCGCATGCCGCCGCCGCGCACGCGCACCCCACCTGGAAGTGCCTCATGTCCCCTCCTCGATCGTACTCAACAAGCCACGTGACCGTAGCCCACGCCGCGCGTGATGTTCGAGAAAATCACACAGCCACCAAGCAGCGTCCCCTTGTGGGGGCGGCAACCGATGCGCCTCAGCGAGCGGCGCGCGCCGAAGCCGCTCGATCCGCTCCAGATCCTCGATGTCCGCAGCACGCCCAGCACCACACCCGCGGTGAACGGCACCACCGGCGTCGAGGTCGAACGCCCACCCGTCCGCGCGCGCCTCGCCGCACACCGCGCAGCGCGTGAGCGTCGGCGTGAGCCCCGCGAAGGTCAGCGCCTTGGCCTCGTACGCGACGCGAGCGGCACGCCCCGGGGTCGGCTCAGCCTCCAACACCGAGAGCCACGACTCGAGCAGCCCAAAAGGTTTGTCGGCCTGCACCTCGGGGACCGCGAGCACCCGCGCGACCTCACACCCGTAGCCGAGCAGAAGTAGACGGTCGTAGCTCTGACGGGCACGATGCGGGGCGGCGACCAGCTCGAGCTCCAACAACGACCAGTCTCCAGGCGCCCGCCCCCGGCGTAGCGTGGCGCGAACCCGCGTTCCCGGCTCGGCGAGACCGGCGAAGCGACGGCGGCTGGCGCGCGCACCGCGGGCGTACGCGTCGACGCGCCCCCATGTCGGTGAGAGCAGGTGCACGACGCGATCGGCCTCACCTGCGTCGCCATGGCCGAGCACGAGGACGTCGAGGACGACGGGCTCCGACATCCCTCAGCTCACCGACCGACGGTACGTCCGCGCACGTACGGCGTCCGCCACGTCGGGGTAGCGCGCCGCGAGCGCCTCGATGTCGCCGTGGACGTAATCTTCATAAGCGAACCCGGGCGCCATCGTACAGCCGAGCAAGCACCAAGCGCTGCCCTCGGCGAGCACGCCTCCCTGCCAAACACCTCCCGGCACCACGATCTGCGGACGCTGGCCGACCGCAAGGTCGTCGCCGAGCAGGCGGACCTCTGCGCGGCCATCAGGATGCAGCAGCAGCATCTCGACCGCGCCACCCGCGTAGTGATGAAACACCTCGTCGCCAGGAAGCAGGTGCATCGCCGAGACCGTCGCTG
>JBEIFN010000142.1:0-6063 GCA_040382435.1 Alphaproteobacteria bacterium | reverse complement strand
GGGGTGCGACGGGGATGATTTCCCAGCCCACACGGTCACGCTAAGCCAAGCGTATTGGATGATGGAGTCGGAGTTGACCCAAGCGATGTGGGGCACGCTCGGCTACGCCAACCCGTCGGGCTTCGTCGGGAACGACCTGCCCATGGAGCGGGTGAGATGGTGGGACGCGGTGGAGGCGGCGAACGCCGCGTCGGCGCGCGACGGCCTGTCGGCCTGCTACGCGCTGTCGGGCTGCAGCGGCACGGTCGGTTCGAACCGCGCGTGCGCCTCGGTGACGCTTGATGTGGCTTGCACCGGGTGGCGCCTTCCGACCGAGGCGGAGTGGGAGTACGCGGCGCGTGGCGGCGAGGGCTTTGTCTACGCCGGCTCGTCGGACCTCGACGCCGTGGGCTGGCACGGCAGCAACAGCGGTGGCATGACGCACGCGGTCTGCGGTAAAGCACGCAACGGGTACGGGCTGTGCGACATGAGCGGTAACGTGTGGGAGTGGAGTTGGGACTGGTACGGCGCGTACAGCGGCGCGTCGGTGAGCGATCCTCAAGGTCCTTTGGGAGGCTCATATCGAGTACTTCGGAGCGGTAGTTGGAGTTATCCTGAATTGAACGCGCGAGTCGCCGATCGCGGCATTTATGCCCCCACCGACTCTGCCAACTTCCTCGGCTTCCGCCTCGTCCGCACCGCGCCCTGACGGCTCAGATCACCAGCCGCTCCTTGGCGTCGAACGCGCGGCCGATCCGAAACTCCTCGAGCCCGACCTCGCCGGTGGGCAGCGCGAGGGAGGCAGGTCGCGGCCCGCCGACGGAGGCCGCGAGGGACGCGGCGACGGCGGCCGAGAAGGGGCCGAACATCGCGCCGTGCCCCGAGAAGCCGACGAGGCGGATCAGGTTGTCGATCTGGGGATCGCGGTCGAGGAACGGCACGTGGTCGGGCGTGGTGGCGTAGTAGCCCGCGGTGGTGGCGGTGAGCCCCGCGAACGCCCCGAGCGCCGGGATCGCGTCGGCGGCGTGCATCCACGCGGTGATCGCCAGCCCGTCGGCCTGACCCGCATGGTACAGCTCGGGCGGCACGAGGTCCTGGTCCTCCATCGTGAACGCGGGCTCGGGCATCGCGTCGTGGGCGTGGCCGAGCAGCACGCTGTCGTCGTTCTCGGGCCGCAGGTAGGTGCCCGACGGGGTGACGACCAGCGGCATCCTGCGCAGCGTGGCGGCGTCCATCGCGTCCGCGTCGCGTGCGAGGAACCACAGCACGCGCCGTAGCGGGTCGATCGGGAGCGCCGTCGCCCCGAGCAGCGCGCCGAGCCTCGGGCTCCACGCGTTGCTCGCGTCGACGAACACGTCGGCTTCGAACGACGCCTCGGGCGTGGCGACGGCGCGGAGCCGCCCGTCGGCGTGGTGCTCGGCCGCCACGACCGGTGCGCGGAGGCGCAGCACGCCGCCGGCCTCGACGAGCTGGTTGGCGGCTTCGGCGTACACGACGTTCGGGTGCAGGAACCCGTCCGACGGACAGAACGAGCCGCCGGTGAACCGGTCCTCGGCCAGCCACGGGAACGCGCGGCGCAAGCTGTCGGCGTCGAGCGCCTCGACGTCGTGCAGCCCGAGCGCCCGCTGCGCCGCCACCCGCGCTTGGGTCTCTGCCCACCCAGCTGCGGTCTCGGCGAGGAACAGGTAGCCTTGGGGCACGATCGCGCGCTGGCCGGCAGGCAGCGTCGCGGCCCAGTCGCCGTACCAAGCGGTCGCGTAGCGCATCCCGCGCACGGTGGCGGCCGAGGTGAACTGCTGCCGGATCCCGGCGGCGGTCCGGCTGCTGCTCCCCGCGCCGAGGTGGGCTTGTTCGAGCAGGGTCACGCGCCAGCCGGCGCGCTGCAGCGCCAGCCCCGTGAGCGTGCCCGTGATGCCGCCGCCGATGACCACCGCGCGCATGGTGCCCTCGCTGACCAGCCTGTATCCGCGCCAACGGCGCGTGGGTGGGGAACTCGGCAACGGGTTACGCGCCGCTTGCGGAGGGCGCATGGACGCGCGCGTGCAGCTTGGGATCGTCAGTTTGGCCGGCGCCGTCCTCGGTGGCGCGCTGATGTTTGGCCTCGCGCCAACGTTGCCCAAGGTCCCAGGCGCGGCCAAGGCGCCCGCAGCCGTCGAAGCGGCGGCAGCACCGTCGACACCTGCACCGGATGGGGCAGCCCCTGCGGAGGCCGAGGCGGAGCCGCAAGGTGCCGCGCCCGAGGCCGAGGCGGCGGCGCCGCCCCCCCCGGCGCCGACGGTACATCCGCTTCGTCCCGATGCCAAGGGGTTGCTCGTCACCGCGGGCGGGCCCTACCCGGCCGATGTTCGCGGCGTCGGTCAGCTGTTCCGCGACAAGGCGCCCGAGATCGACCGCTGCATGGCCAACAGCGGACCCGAGGCCAAGCCCGGCGAGACGGCGGTGATGGTGCGGCTGCGGATCATCGCCGACGCCGCCACCGCCGAGGGGGGGCGCGTCGAAAAGTCCGAGGCCGTCAACGACCCGGAGGGCCGCTACGCCTCCTTCCTGTCGTGCTTGCAAGATCTGTTCGATGCAGCCGCCATCCAAGCGCCGGTTCAGCCTGCGGCCACCGTGCATTGGTCGGTGCGGCGCACGCCGCCGGGCTGAGCGGCGGCGGCGTCTCAGGCGTCGTCGAGCACGGAGATCGGCGCCATGCTCGCGGCGAGGAACGGAAGCTCCGGGGCGATCGCGGCGCGTCCCCATTCGATCGCGTCCATGCACTCGTTGAGCGGTGGCACGAGGTTGAGGGGAGACAGCGTGGTGGGGAACGGCACGTACAGGTCGGAGAAGGCGCGGTCTGCGGTGACGTTGGCCTGACGCACGAGCTGCTGGAACGGGAACCAGCCCGGTCGCGTGTACGTGGGTGCGAAGCAGTCGAGCGCGAGCACGAACGGGTTGCGGCGCGGCCCCAGATGCCCCGAAGCCGCCGTCTCCCAGGCGACCCGCGCCGGCACGTTGCTCACCATCCCGCCCTCGCCGAGCCGCGTGATGCCGTGTGCGGCGTACAGGTCGTCGAGGATGCGGTGCATCCCCGGGTCCTGCCGCAGGACGTCGTAATGGATGACGGCGGGGATCGCCGCCGAGAACCCCGCCGCGTCGAGGATGTCGAAGCCCTCGGTGCCGGGCTCACGCCCGATCACGATCTCGCGCAGGGCGTCGCGTCGGCCGAGGAACTCCCGCACGATCTCGAAGGTTCGAATCGCGGTCTTCGTCGACCCCACCACCCCGCGGGTGTCGAAGGCGTCGTCGAACATCCGCTCGTAGGTCGCCAGATCGTGCTTGAGCGCATCCACGGTGATGCCGGTCGCGATCGTGTAGACGGGGATCTCGGCCTCGTGCATCCGCATCGTGCGGCCGTCGACCTCGAACAGCGACCCCAGCGCGTCGTGCAGGTGCAGGTGCAACGTCGCGGGCAGGCCGTAGCGGTGCTCGCGGTGCAGCGGGCGGAACACCCGGCCCCACGCGAGGTTGCGCGCGGCCGAGACGAGGGCGGCGAGGTCAAATCGCTCGCGTCGCGCGCGGAACATCCCCATCAGCGCGCCGATCGAGGTGCCCACCAGCAGGCGGGGCGTGAGGCCTAGCTTGTCGATCTGCTCGTAGGCGCCTGGATAAACGTACCCGGCGCCGCCGCCGCCGCCGGACGCGATGACGAGCTGGCGCGTGGTCACCTCAGCCTCGAACGCGTCGCGGTCGACCGGGAGGGTGGCGAACAGCGCGCTGCGGGCGTCGCGGGTGCGGCGCACGACGGCGTCGGCGATCGCGAAGGCCTCGTCGAGGCGCTTGGCGTCGAGCAAGCGAGGCTCGAGGTCGGCGCGGAGCTGCACGGCGAACGCCTGCATCGGGCCGTCGATGTCGAGCACCACGCCGTCGCGCCCCTCGACCTCGGTGAGCTTGGCGAACGACAGCGCGTAGCGAAGCGCTTCGTACCGGCCAGCGTCCTGTCCGGTCCACGAGGCCAGTCCGAGGGTGCCGCGGTGGGCGACGGCGAGCCGCACGAGGCTGTGCTCGAGCTTGTCGAGGGGGCGTCGTCGGGCGGCCACCCGCGCGCGGTCGAACGTCGCAAGCGTCATGGGGGCGTCTCAGCGAAGAAGGCCTTCAGGTCGGCTTGGACGTCGTCGGTGACCGGTGCGTCCCAATGCGCGGGCATCAGGCGGCGCAGGTCGGCGCGGTCGAAGCGAGGGTCGATCAACACCACCGCGCCCCGGTCGGCCTCGCGCCGCACGAGGCGTCCTGCCGCCTGCACGACACGCGTCATCCCGGGCAGCGTGTAGCTATGGAAGAAGCCGTGCCCGAGGCGGGCTTCGGTCGCTTGCTGCACGAGGGTGCGCTCCAGTCCGGGGGGAGGAAGTCCGGGCCCGACGATCACGACGGCCGACAGGGCGCCGGCAGGCAGATCGACGCCCTCCGCGAACATACCCCCGAGCACGGCGAGCAGCAGCGCTCCACGTTCGGTCGCGAGCCGGTCGAGCAGGTCCCACGCGGCTTGCGGCGTAAGGCCGGGCGTCTGCCGGAGCACGGCGCGATCGGCGCGCAGCGCAGGGGCCACCAGGTCGAGGTGGGTGAACGAACCGAAGAACACGGCGACGTTGCCGGGCGTTGCGTCGGCGATGGCGTCGATCCGCGCCGCGAGCGCGTCCCGGTCGCGCTCGCGGTGCCGGAACGCGGTGGACAGGTCGGTGACGACCCGCACCAGCGCGCGCTCGGGCGGGAACGGGCTCGGGACGGCGGTCGCCCGCGTGCCTTCGGGGAGCCCGAGCCGGGCGCGCCACGCGTCCGCAGGGTGCAGCGTCGCCGACGTGAGCAGCAGCCCGCCCAACGGGGTGAGACGCGCCTGCAACAGGTGGGTGGGATCGAGGCAGAGGCGTCGGATCGCCTCGCTGCCCGCCCGCACGTCGACCAGCGTCGCGAGCGGGGTCTCCGTGTCCTCGAACGAGGCGGCGAGCGCGTACACGGCGTAGATGACGGTCGCCAGCGGGCCTCCGGCGAGCACGCCCTGACCGGAGAGCCCGAGCTCGGCCACGGCGAGGGCAAGGTCGAACGCGAGGTCGTCGAACGCGTCGGCGGCCGCGATCCACGGCGCGCCGTCGAGGGTCACCACGGCCTCGCCGTCGGTGAGCGGCCCATCGGCCGCGCCTACCGCGTCGGTCAGCGCGTCCAAGCAGGTCAGGAGCAGCGCGCGCCACGGCAGCAGGCGCTCCCCGTGGGTGTCGACCCACGCGAGCGCGTCGCGGATCTGCCCGCGTGTCAGGCGTGGGGAAGCGTGGTCACGGGCACGGTCGGGCCATGCGTGGGCCTCATCGCCGACCACGACCCACGTCGTGGGGTCGGCGAGCACCCGAGCGGCCGCACCCATCGGCGCGAGCACGTAGTTCGCGTCCCCGACGACGACGTCGGCGCGGTCCGCAGCCTCGACCAACGCCGCCCACGGGCAGAACTGGTGGGTCGCGCCGAGCGCGCGGGCGGCGTCGACGTCGAGCACCCCGGCGCGCGTTGTCCGAAGGTCGCTGGCCTCCATGCCCGCATCGTGGTGGGCCGCGAACCGGCAGACGTCGGGCCGGCACGCGACGACGTGGTTGAGGCAGGCGCGCTCCTTGCTCGCGAGCGCGACCACCCGGAGCGGGTCGTCGTCCGCCGCGAGGCGCGCTGCGGTCGAGACGACGCCGGCGGCCTGCGTGTTGCGGCCCGTCGCCCAGAACACCCGTCGATCGCGCGGCACCGCCCACCCGACGGCGGCGTGCAGGACAGCGGCCGTCTTGCCTGCCCCGGTGGGGGCCTCGAGCATCGCCGGGACGCGGGCGTCCAACGCCTCGATGGCGGCCGCCGCGAGCTCGGGCTGACCCCGGCGCCAGCGGTCGAACGGGGCCTGTAGGGGCCGCGCGCGTCGGTGGGCGAGCCACGCCGACCGGCGCTCTCGCTCGCGCACCAACGCCGCCGCGCGCGCTTGGAACTTGGCTTCGAGGGCGGGGAGGTGGGCGCGTCGGGCCAGGATGTGCCGCGCACCGTCGAGCAGGCCGAGCAGGACGAGGCGCCCTTGGGGGTCGGGGT
>JBEIFN010000141.1:0-6101 GCA_040382435.1 Alphaproteobacteria bacterium | reverse complement strand
GTACTGCAGGAACGTCCCGTCCGTCACGGCGCGCGGGTCGCGTCGCTGGCGTTGTGGCCGGTCGCGGGCTGGGTGGGTTTTGATGACCCGACGGGGTGGGCGGTCTCCACCCGCACCTCGACGGGCGAGGTCGAGGCCTGGGACGCGACGACACCCGCCCCGGTGCCGCTCGGCCGTCGCCCGCTCGAGCCCAAGCCGTCGGTCGAACCCCCGCCTGCAGCGCACGACGAGGCTGTCGCGGGCTGTGACCCGGCTTGGCGCGCCACGCAGCCAGGCGCGATGACGGCGAGCGGCGGCGCGCGGTTGGAGCGGTGCGGAGACTCCGTCGTGTTGCGGACCCCTGCGGGAGGCGCGCTCGACGTCACCTTTGTCGGGGAGCCGACCGGCTCGTGGTGGCTGGCTTCGGTCGACCCCTGGGTCGTGGTCCGACAGCAGGGCAGCCGCGCGAAGGTCGCGATCTGGTCGGCCCAAGATCCCGAGGGGGAAGTTCGGCGAACCTACGCGCTCCCGCTCGGTGCGAACCGCACGGTCTCGGCGCTGGGCAGTGCGAGCGCGCCGCAGCGGCGCGATCCGCTCGGGTACTGGGACGTCGATCTCACCGCTGACGCGACCTGGCGTCATGTGCGCTGGGCCGACGGGACGCTGCTGGCGCTCGGCGAGACCCCGGTCGACGGCGTGGCCAGCACTGCCTCGTGGCGTATCGAGGGCATCGCGCCGTTGCCGAACCCGCCCGTTCAGGGCGTGACGACGCCGGGGTCGGTCGCGCAACCGAGATAGATCGAGAGGCCAGCCTCGTTGGGGCAGCGGTCGTCCTCGTCGGCCACGCCGTCGGCGTCGTTGTCGCGGTCGGGACAGCCATCGTCGTCAACGTAGCCGTCCTTGTCCTCGGCCGCGGCGGGGCAGCGATCCTGCGCGTCGAGCACGCCGTCGGCGTCATTGTCGGGGTCGGGGCACCCGTCGCTGTCCTTGAAGGCGTCCTTGTCTTCGGCCTCGTTCGGGCAGGTGTCGGTGATGTCGATCACGCCGTCGCGGTCGGAGTCGGCGCTCGCCTCGGGGCAGCCGTCGGTGTCGGCGTCACCATCGCGATCCTCGGGCTCGTTCGGGCACGCGTCGCGCAGGTTGAGCACGCCGTCCTTGTCTTCGTCGCCTTGAGGGTCGGTGTCGGGACAGCCATCCTCGTCACGGTCGCCGTCCTTGTCCTCGGGCTGGCGGGGGCACTTGTCGACGATGTCGGCGAGCCCGTCGCCGTCGTAGTCGACCCGGCCGCAACGCTCGGACTTGGCGAACGCTTCGCGGGCGTTGGCGAGCGCGGCCTCGGTGTGCTCGCGGGCGCGGCCGAGGTCGGCCTCGGCGAGCTCCAGCCGAGCGAACGACGCATCGGCGACCGCGTCGGCGTAGACCACAGGGGCGCACTGCTGTGCGAGCAGCGCCTTGGACTGCTCGATGAGGCGCTCGGCCTCTTCGAGGTCGCGCAGGGTCAGGCGCATCGGGACGCACGCGCTGAGAAGCGCGGCGAGCGCGAGCGGTGTGGCGCGAGGCATCATCGGTCAGCTCCCGGGCGCGGCGCCATGAACTCGTCCTCGTCCTCCTCGAGGAAGTCGATCTCCTCCTCGTCCTCCTCGTCGTCGCCGCGAGGCGGCTTCTTGTCGGGCTTGGGCTTGGAAGAGGGCGTGGAGATGCCGAGGTCATCGAGGTTGATCTCGTCGCCGGGGTCGAGCGGGTCGGGCGCTTGCTCCGGCTCGGGCACGAACGTGCCGGTGCCCGCGGGGCGCGCCTTGTCGGTGAGATCGTCGCCGGTGGTCGCGTCGATCGCCCTGCGTCCGCCATCGGCGACGATCTTGGCCTCCTTGGCCCAGGTCTCCGCCGACTTCGCCAGTGTGATCGCCGACTTGTATTGGGCGTCCGCCTGCTCCTCGTTGGCCTTCTCAATGGCACGAAGCGCCATGCGGGACTCGAACGGCGCCTTGGCTTCTGCGTCGGAGGCTTCGGCCTCGGCCCACGCAGCGGAGGCGGCCGTCGTCCGGACCGTGGCGAGGATGGCTCCGCATCCACCGGCGCTGAGCGGCAGGAGGAGCCAGGGGATGAGGGAGAGGCGCACGCGCTGGGCGCGCGCATCCGACAGGCGTGGCATGGAAGCCCCGGGTGATACGGTAAGGTATCGCGTAACCGCGGCGGTTGCGTCAAGCGCTCGTGCGTTCGTTCGGAGGGTACATGCTTTGGGCGATGTTCGGCGGGTGGGTCACGGTGGCGCAGGCGGCGGAGTCGCCGATCCCCACGCCGCTCGAGGTGTTGGCGTTCGACGCGAGCCCGGGTTGTCCGACGGCCGAGCCAGGGGAGACCCCCAAGCTCGTCCGCACCAACTTCGGACTGGCGCAACACCTCGGGGACGGCACCTTCGGCTACGGCTGCCCCTCGGCGTTGGGCGGCGTGCCGGACGCCGTGGTCGCCGCCGACCCCGGCGCGGAGACGCTGATCGCGGCGTCGCCTGCGGGGCTGTGGCGCAGTGAGGACGGCGGGTGTCGTGCGTCGTTGATCGCGTTGCAGGACAGCGATCTCGGCTACGCGGCGCTGTACTGGCGGAACGCCTTCTGGCTGTTGGGCGCGCACACGGCGGACGAGGGCGCGAGCCTGTACCGTCTGGAAGCCGGTGCCACCGAGCCGATGCGGCTGTTGACCTGGACGGATTTTCGGCCCGACGGCATGGTGGGGGAGGACGCGAGCGCGCTGTGGCTCGCGGGCGCGACACCAGCCCCGCAACTTCGACGCATCTCGCTCGAAGGCGGACTGTCAGGCGACACGCCGATCGCCCCGCTGCCCGTGACGGCCGATCTTCAGGCGTTGCGCCCCGTCGCAGCGCGCGCTGGAGAGGCTTGGATCCGCGCGGAGCGGCGCACGGCCTCGGGGCTGTGGGAGGCGTTGTCGGTCAGTGGCGGTAGCCAAGGGCTGGTCATCGTGACCGATGCGGGCGTGGACGGACGATCGGTGCTGGGGCCGGTGTGGTTCGGTGACGCCTGGCTCGCGGCGGTGGACCAACAGCCGCTGCAGACGCCGTTCGGGACGCCGAGCTGGACCCCTGTCGGTGAGAGCGTCGGTTGGACATGCCTCGGTCAGCTGGGGACGACGGTGTGGGCGTGCAGCGTCGGCGTGCTCGACCGTCTCGTCAGCTACCGTGAGGACGGCACGATCAAGGCCAAGTCCCTGTTCCTCCTCGATCAGATTGTCCCAGGACCTTGCCCGGGGGAGGCGTGCGCCGACGACCTGGCGACGCTGGCGGCGCCGGCGGGCGTGGTCGACAACACCGATCCGGCGATGTGCCCGGACGGTGCCACGGCGCGCGACCTCGGGCTCACGACCGGGTGCGGCTGCACCGCGACGACGCGGCCGGGTCTCGGCGCCTTGGCTTTGCTGTGGCTTGCGCGGCGTCGACGTCTGTGAGAGGGTGTCGCCGTCGGAGGCGACGTGCTGCGACGTGGGACACGGGTCGGCGGCTGGGTGCTGGAACGTCCACTCGGAGACGGCGCGTCGGCGAGCGTTTGGCTCGCGTCGGCAGCGCGCGGGGGGCCGTCCAAGGTCGTCGTGAAGCTGCTTCGCGCGAGCGAGACCGGGCTGGCGCGGGACCGGTTTGCGCGCGAGGTCGCGCTGCTCGAGCGCCTCGATCACCCGGCGGTTGTCCGTCTGCTCGACCATGGCATGGTCGGAGACCCCGCGTACTACTTCCTCGTGATGCCCTGGGTCGAGGGAGACGCCCTCGCGGCCGTACTCGACGAGGGACCGCTCGAGGTCGATGACGCGCTGGAGCTGTTCGCGGACCTCGCGGACGGGCTGGCCTACGCGCACGCGCACGGCGTGATGCACCGGGATCTCAAGCCCCACAACGTGTTCGTGACCTCCGAAGGTCGAGGGATGCTGCTCGATTTCGGCACGGCCTTCGATCGCCGTGGCGAGCGCATCACCCAGGACGGACGCGTTCCGGGAACGCTGGGCTGGCTCGCGCCAGAGGTATTTGAGCCGTCGGGTCGTCCTGACCCAGCGTTGGGCGATGTCTACGCGCTCGGGGTGATGCTCTGGGAGGCCCTCGAGGGGCACAAGGCCTTCGACCCGCCGCCCGGCCTCTCGGCGACGGCGTTGCATGCTTGGATGGCGGCCGCCAAGCGCGAGCGCGGGCCGTTGCAGCTCGGGCCTGGCTTCGAGGACGATCTGGTCGCGTTCATCGCGGACGCGACGCACCCCGATCCCCGTCGGCGCTTGGCCTCGATGGCGGAGTTTGCGCAGGCGATGGGGTGCGAGGGGCCTTGGACGCCGGTCGGCGGCGACCCGGATGCGCACGTAGATGCATCCGATGCGGGAGACGACCCAGACCCTGACGACGCGTACGAGGATGACGCCTACGAGGACGACGAGGACGAACAGGACGGCGATGACGACGACGCGTCCGACGACGGGGAGCCCGACGACGCGCCGACCACCCCGTACAGCGTGGTCGCTGCGGTCGCGCTCGCGAGCGTTCTGCTCGCCGCAGGCGTGGCGTCGTGGTGGGCGGGATCACCGGGGGACGATCCACCGGCAGCGGTGAGCGCCGAGGTCGCGGCGCCCGACCCTACGCCGATGCCGCCCACGATCGCGCCCACGTCGGGGCCGCGGCCCCTCGAACTTCAGATCCCGGCGGGGCTCGCGGTCGCGCTCGACGGGGTGCCGATGTCGGTCACGGACGGGATGGCCCGTCAGACGGTGCCGTCGGGTCCGCACAAGGTCGAGCTGACGGACGAGACGTGCGCGGCGGGTCGTTGCTGCGGGACCTTCGTGCTCGACGTGCCAGCGGGGATCGGCCCCTTCGTGTGGCGCGGCGCTGCGGTCCTGCCTGCGTGCCCCGACGCGGAGGCGCCGCCAGCCGCCGAGGTCGCGCCGGATCCCAAGCCCGAGCCTGCTGCGTCGACGGTCCCCGCTGCCCCAGCGCCGCCCAAGCCCGTGGCCCCTTCGGCGCCGGCTCCGCCGCGTCCGCCGCCCGTCAAGAAGAAGGTCGAGGCCGAGCCGGTGCCGCCGCCGCCGGTGGCGCCCGTGACGTTCGCGTTCGCGCGTGCGGGTGTGCGGGCGCAGAACGCCCGCAGCGGGAGCACGTTCGCGTCGTCGCTGCCGGCGGATCGCTGCGTGGACCGCGCCGACCGCACCCAGATCGTCGTCAGCGTCTCGTTCGAGGTGGCGGCCAAGAAGGTCCGCCGTGACTCGGCGTCGGTCCGTCCGGTGTCGGGCCTCTCCGATGGCGATCGTCGTTGCTTGGCTGCGCTGGTCGAGAACCTTGATGTGGGTCGCTCGGACAACGGCGACTACGCGGGACAGGTCACCCTGTCCTTCGAGTGAGTCGGCGCGGGCGTCGGTGGGTTAACGACGCGCTCGGAGGAGGCCATGCAGCCGCCGTTCGACCTCGTCGCCGATCTCGACACGCCGGTGTCGGCGTTCCTCAAGCTCCAGTCGCTCCAACCGCGCTATTTGCTCGAATCCGTTGAGGGCGGTGAGCGTGTCGGGCGTTGGTCATTCCTCGGTTTTGGCGAGACACGCGAAGTTCGGCTCGACGACGCGGGCTGGCATGAAGCAGGCGAAACCCGGCCGTCGCCCGTGGGCGCAGAGGCGTTGAAGGCGGCGATGCGCGGCGCGTTGGCGCGGGCGTTCCGCCCCGGTCCCCGCGCGCCGGGGGTGCCGTTTCCCGGTGGGCTTGTCACGGCGGCGGGGTGGGACGTCATCCGTTGGTTCGAGCAGCTTCCGACCGAACGGCCCGGTCGGCCTGTTCCGACCTTCCTCGGCATGTCGACGCGGTCGTTGCTCGTGTTCGACCACGCGAGCCGACGCGCCGCCGTGCTGCATGACGGCACCGAGGCCGAGCGGCTGTCGGTACGCGACGCCGTTCGGCGCCTGCTGGCGGGTAGCCTGCCGCCGCGGCCCTCCGGCGCGTTCGAGTTGGCGCCTCCGACGCCGACGCTTACCGAGGCCGCGTTCCACGCCGTCGTCGACCAGATCCAGTCCGCTATCGGGCGTGGCGATGTCTACCAGCTCGTGGCCTCGATCGGATTCGATGGCACGACCGACCTGCCGCCGTTCGAGGTCTACCG
>JBEIFN010000140.1:0-6128 GCA_040382435.1 Alphaproteobacteria bacterium | reverse complement strand
GTCTACCTCGTCCAGCGGCGCCCCGAGTAAGCCTCAGCCGCCGCCCGCGAACCAAGCTTCGAGCAGCGTCTCGATCTGGGCGTCGGTCACCGGATCGACGCGCTCCACCACCCGGAGGTCCGGGCCGACGATCAACGCCACTGGGTACTGACCGTTCTCGACGGCGGCGAGCGAGCCGCCAGCGCCGCGGAAGTCGGCAAGCACGGGTGCGGTGATCGTATCGTAGGGTTGTTCCGCGCTCGGCGTCGGCAGCCCCGCCCACTGCGAGAGCTCGTCCGCGTCGAGGTCGCCATTGTCGACGTCCTCATGAAGAATCGTGACGTACAGAAAGCCCTCATCCTTGAAGTCTTGGTAGATCTTCTCGGATCCTGCGCCGAGGTCCTGACACGGCCCGCACCACATCGTGCTGATGTCGACGAGCACGGTGAGGCCGTAGAACTGCCAGAGGCTGACCTCGTCGCCCGCGGCGTCCGAGGCCCGAACATCGGGAACGACCTGGCCCGGCGCCCACCCCTCTGCCACCAAGCCCGCCGGCGGCGTCGTCATCGGCCAACCGTTGGTCGGAGCGACCCAGGACGCAGCCGCCGAGTCCACGACGCCGGAGGTGTCCGCCGTGTCGATCGGTGTGTACAGACGCGGCGCGCACGCCGTCGCGACCCCCGTCCACCCGACCCACCACGCCACAGACGCGCGCATGACACCTCCCCCGCGCCAGCATAGCCTGCACCCTGCCTCGGCTGCGAGGCGACGGAGCCCGAGATGACGGAACGTCTCCACCGCGACGCGCTGCTCGCGACCTACCACAGCTACGGGTGCGCCGAGCCCCAATGGCGCGTCGGCGCTGAGCTCGAGCGTCACCTGCTCGGACCCGACGGTCAGCCGCTCGCGTACGACGGCCCGCGCGGGGTGGCTTGGCTGCTCGGTGCGCTGGCGGAGCGCGGCTGGACGCCCAAGTACGAGGGGCAGGCCCTGATCGCGCTCGCGCAGGACGGCGCGACAGTCACCCTCGAACCTGGCGCGCAGTTCGAACTCTCGGGCAAGCCCCACCACAGCCTGCACGCGCTCCGTGACGAAGCCGCCGCGTTCGCCGCCCAGGTCGACGAGATCCTCGCCGAGACCGACGTCCGTCAGGTCGCGCTCGGCTACACCCCGTTCGCCGACGTCGAGACGATCGCTTGGGTCCCCAAGGGCCGCTACGACGTCATGCGCGCCCACATGCGCGGCGCCGGCACGCTCGGTCACCACATGATGAAGGGCACCGCGGCGACGCAGGCGTCGTTCGACTTCTCCAACGAGGCCGACGCGGCGCGCAAGGTCCAGGCCGCGATGCGCCTCGCACCCGTCGTGACCGCCACGTTCGCCAACGCACCGCTGACGCGCGGCGCGCCCAACGGCTGGCAGTCATTTCGGGCCTTCATCTGGACGCAGACCGATCCCGCGCGCTGTGGCTTCCCCGAAGCCGCAACCGCCTTCAGCTTCGAGCGGTGGGTCGACTACCTGCTCGACGTGCCGATGATGTTCCTCCACCAAGACGGGCGGTGGCGGGCCGCCAACGGCCAGACCTTCCGGGACTGGATGACCCACGGCGACGAGGCCGGCCGGTTCCCGACCTGGGCCGACTGGGACCTGCACCAGACGGCCGTGTTCCCCGAGGTGCGGGTCAAGCACCTGATCGAGATGCGGATGGCCGACTGCGTCGGAACCGACGAGGTCGCCGCGTTCGCCGCGCTGTGGAAGGGCCTCCTCTACGGCGCACCGCACGACGCCGTGAACGCGTTGTGCGACGCCCTGACCGCCACAGGCACGCCGCAAGAGCGGTTCTTGACCGCCGCGCGTGACGGCCTCCGGGGCCGTGTCAGCGGTCGTGCGCTCGCCGACTGGGCGGACGAGGCCTTCGACCTCGCGCGCGTCGGACTCGCACGGCTCGCCCCCGACGAGGCCCCCCTGCTCGACGCGGTGTGGGCGCGGGTCCAACGCGCCGAGACGCCCGCCGACCAGCTGTTGGCACGGCACGCCCAAGACCCTTCCGTCGACGCGATCCGCGCCTTCGCCCACCCGAGCGCGGCGCGTCCCTGAGGCACGACGACCGCGCCCGCGACGTCCCCCGAACGCATTGTCACAGAAGCGCGGACGCACACGCGATACAACGGCCGTCACTTCCTCGTTTCCTTGGAGACTGCGTGTTGTCACCGTCGACCGCCGCGCTCAGCGACGCCGAACCCGCCCTGCCGGCGGCGCGTCGCCTCGAAGTCGCGGTCGTGACCCTGCGGGAGCTTCGCGCCAGCTTGGCCTCGGGCCCTTGGGAACGTCGTCGCAAGCGGGTCCGTCGGCAAGCGCGACGCCTCATCGAAGCGATCGATGAGGCGCAACGTCGACTCCTCTCCCTCGACGGGCCGATGGACCCCGCCCTCACAGCGCACGTGATGGCCGAGCTCGACACGGTCGAGACCTTCGTGCTGCCGTGGCTCGCGTCCACCCCGTCCCGCGACGACCTTCAGGCGGCGCGTCGCGACCTCAAGCGGGTCCGCAAGCGGCTCGTCGCTGCCCTCGACGCGGCCCCTTCGGATCAGGACGCGTACCAACCGTCCTGACGGCGCTTCTCGTACAGCAGAATCGCCGCCGCGACGCTCACGTTGAGCGACTCCAGACCGCCCGCGAGCGGGATGCTGACGACCTCGTCGCACTTGCGCGCGAGCGTGGGGCTCAGCCCCTTGCCCTCGCCGCCCATGACGAACGCCACCGGCCCCGTGAGCCTCGCGAGGTGCATCGGCGTCCCCCCCGCGTCGGCTCCGAGAATCCGCACGCCTGCATCGGAGAGCGGCTTGAGCGCCGCGGAGAGCCCCTCACGCACCACCGGGACCTCCTCCGCGGCCCCCATGCTCACCCGCTGCACCACCGGCCCGAGGCCAGCGCCACGACGCGTCGGCAAGATCAGCCCGTGCACGCCAAAGCCCAGGCAACTGCGGAGGATCGCACCGAGGTTGTGCTCGTAGTTGACCTCGTCCGCGAGCACGAACAGCGGCGCGTGCGGCGTCTGGAACGCGGCGTCGAGGACTTCCCGCGTCGTCCAGTCCGCGAGGGCATCGGCCTCGGCGATCACGCCTTGGTGCACGCGTCCCTCCGCGATGCGGTCGAGGACACTCCGTTCCACCCGCTCGACCCGCGCACCCGCCTTGCCCGCGAGCTCGCAGATCTCGGCGATCTTGGGGTCGGGGCGCGCGCCGAGGTCGATGCGAACGACGTGCACCCGACGGCGGGCGCGGCGCAACACCTCGATGACTGGGTTGCGCCCTTCGAGCTGCTCTCGCATCAGAGCAACCGCGCCGCGAGCTCGGCGAGCGGCGAACGCTCGCCTTTACGGAGCGTCACGTGGCCGGCGATGCCATCGGACTTGAACCGCTCGACCACGTACGTCAGCCCGTTCGACAGCTCATCGACGTAGGGGTTGTCGATCTGCTGCGGATCCCCCGTCAGGACGATCTTCGTCCCCTCGCCCGCGCGCGTCAGGACGGTCTTGACCTCGTGCGGCGTCAGGTTCTGCGCCTCGTCGATGATCAAGAACTGCTGGGGGATCGACCGACCACGGATGTAGGTCAGGGCTTCGACCTCGATGATCTTGCTGTCGAGCAGGTACTGGTACTCCGGCTCGTTCGTCCGGCGCGTCTTGGGCCGGCTCGAGAGCAAGAACTCCAGGTTGTCGAAGATCGGCTTCATCCACGGGTTGAGCTTCTCGTTGAGATCGCCGGGGAGAAACCCGATGTCGCGCCCCAGCGGGAACACCGGCCGGCTCACCAGCAGCTTGCGGTACCGCTGTTGGTCGGCGACCTGCTTGAGACCGCACGCCATCGCCATCAGCGTCTTGCCCGTGCCCGCCATGCCGTGCAGCGTGACGAGCTGCACTTCCGGGTCGAGCAGCAGGTCCATCGCGAACCACTGCTCCTTGTTGCGCGCGGTGACGCCCCACGAGCCTTCGCGGTGCGCCGCGACCGGGCGGAGCATCTGCCCGTCGGGACGCACACGCGCCATCGCCGGACGGACCTCGTCACCGAGCGACTTGAGCACAACGAACGCGTTGGGCGGGATCGGACCGGTGTCGTCGAGCCCGACGTCGCTCCCGGCGGCGACGGCCTGCACGACCTCAAGCGGCACGTAGCGCTCGACGACGCCCGTCCAGGCCTCGTCGACGTCGAGGTGCGCGTTCTCGTAGTCTTCGGCGAGGACCCCGAGCGCGTCGGCCTTCAGCCGCATGTTCGTGTCGCGCGTCACCAGCACGACGGTGTCGCCGTACTGCTGCGTCAACCGCACCGCCGTCTGCAGGATGCGGTTGTCGTTGCTGTCGACCCCCCACGTGATCCGCAGCAGGTCCGCGTCGCCGTCGGCGTAATCGACGCGCAACGACCCGCCCCCGGGCAGCGCGACACCATCCCGCAGCGAGCCTTGATCGCGGAGCGCGTCCAAGCGGCGGCTGGTCGAGCGCGCGTTGCGGCCGGTCTCGTTGACGTCCTTCTTGAACCGGTCGATCTCCTCGATGACCGTCATCGGGACCACGACCTCGTGCTCCTCGAAGACGTCCAGCGCGCGCGGATCGTACAGAAAGACGTTGGTATCGAGGATGTACTTCCGCTTCTGATGGCCCACGCGCCCTCCGAGGCTAGGGTTCTGCGAAGTCAGGGCGTCTCGCCACCGGGCTCGGCGTTCAGCCCCATCAGCCGGTCGCGCTCCTCTCGGCGCTTCTCGGAGTCGGAGATGAACTGCTCGGGGATCCCCTCGTATTCGTCGGCCTCGGCGGCCTCCGGGAGCGAGATCAGGCTCGCGAGCCACGACTTCCACCGCTCGGTGACGAGGATCATCGGCGTCGCGACGTAGATGGTCGAGTACGTGCCGAGGATGACGCCGAGCGAGATCGCGAACACGAAGTCGGCGATGACGTCGGTGCCGAGCACCAAGAACGCCATCGTGGCGACGAACGTCGTACCCGCGGTGGCG
Organism: Alphaproteobacteria bacterium; assembly: GCA_040382435.1. GTDB lineage: Bacteria > Myxococcota_A > UBA796 > UBA796 > JBEIFN01. The sequence continues at coordinate 1,142 of JBEIFN010000140.1, read as the reverse complement.
ATCGTACGCGTCAGCGTCTCGTTGATCGACTGGTTGACCAGCTCGGTGAGGTCGCTGCGGCTGTAGCGCGTGCGGTTCTCGCGGATGCGGTCGTAGATGACGATCGTGTCGTTGAGCGAGTAACCCAAGATCGTGAGCAGCGCGCCGATCAGCGTGAGGTTGAACTCCTTGCCAAGCAACACGAACAAGCCCGCCGTGAAGCTCACATCGTGGATCAACGCCAAGACCGCGCCCGGTGCGTAGGCGAGGTCGAACCGGAACGCGACGTAGACGAGGATCAACCCCAACGTCGCGAAGATACTGATCAAGCCCTGCGTCCGGAGCGACGCACCGACCTTGGGCCCGACCGAGTCGACGCTCAGAACCTCGAAGCTGCGGTCGCCCATCGCCTTGGCGAGGATGAGCTTGACCTGGCTCGCCAGACCCGGGAGCTTGACGACCAGTTGCCGTTCCTCGCGACCGACGTCGACCTTGACGCCGTCGACGCCCGACAGCGCCTCGCGAACCGAGGCCGCTTGGGCGAGCGCAGCGGCGCCCCCCGACGTCCCCGGAGCCGCCTCGGCCGGGGCCTTGTAGGTGAGCAAGAAGCGAGTGCCAACCTCGGCGTTGAAGTCGAGGGACTCGATGTAGTCGGCGCCCAGCGCCGACTCGATCCGCCCGCGGACGTCGGCCTCCGCTTCGGCTCGCCCGAACGCCGGATCTTGGATGCGGACCTTGAACTCGGGCTGGGTGCCGCCAGACGCCGAGACCTCGGTCACCGAGTCGCTCGGGATCCCGACGTCATCGAGGGTCGCACGAAGATCGCCGATGTCGATCGTGTCGTCGAAGCGCAGCACGACCTCGGTGCCCCCGGTGAAATCGATGCCCCACTTCGGCCCGATGCCGAGGCCGAGACCGAGCACATCGCCGAGGACCAACACCCAGCTGATCAGCACCGCCACCAGCGAGAACAGCCCGACCGGCTTCGCGTACTTGACGAACTCGAAGCGAAGCGATCCGATCCAGTCTTTCAATGCGTCCATGGCTGACCTCAGATGCGGAGCTTCGCGTCGGACTGACGCGTGAGCATTTCGAGCAGAGCGCGGGTGACGTACACACCGGTGATGAGCGTCGTGGCGATACCCACGAGCAGCGTGACCGCG
>JBEIFN010000139.1:0-6155 GCA_040382435.1 Alphaproteobacteria bacterium | reverse complement strand
GTCGCGACACCACGACGGCCATCGTGGGTCCATACGCTGAGGACGGCCGCGGTCTCGGTGGGGAGCGGCGTGTCGGTGCCGTCGCAGAAACGGGTGGTTTGGCGGACCCGGCACCACACCTCGGCGTGGGCGGCCCCGGCCAGCTTCGCAGCGCTGAGAACCCCTCGCGCCAGCGCTTCGGCGTCCATCGCTCAGCGGGCGCCGGCGCGGGTGAGCACGATCGGCGAGGCGGCGACGTCCACGCGGTAGGAGCCGGCTTGGATCGACTCCCACATCTGCTTGTTGACTTGCAGCTCGCCGCCGATCGTCCGACCGGTGCCGTCGGTGGTCTGGGCGTAAAGGCGGTAGTCGAGCAGCGTCAGCCAGCAGTCGGGCCACGAGGTGATGTTGCTACCCCGCAGCGTGAAGCGGCCGTCGGCGCCCGTTGTTGCGGTGCCGCGTACGGTGGCTGGCAGGATCTCACGGTCTTCGAGGACGATCTCGACACCTGCGGCGGGTGCGCCGTCCTTGTCGGTGACGAGGCCCTGAAAATCGATCTCGATCCCGTAGACCGGGTCGCCGCACGCCGAGCCCGAGAGGGTCTCGTCGGTCGTCCCATCGGGCGAGGCGGTGATCGGATGATCGGTGAGGTCGACCACGAACGTCCCGGCTTCGATGCTGTCGTACATGTAGCGGTTGACTTCGAGCTCGCCGTAGCGCTCGGGGGTCTCGACCACGATGCGGTAGTCGAGCAGGGTGAGCCAGCAGCCGGGCCAAGAGGTGACGTCGGTGGCCGAAAACGTGTAGGCGCCGTCCCCACCCGTCGTCGCGGAGCCGAGGATCTTGGCAGGTTGGAACGAGCGATCTTCGAGCACGACGGCGGCGTCCGCCAGACCCGCGCCGGCCTCATCGACGACGAGACCGTTGTCGAAGCGCACGGTGAGGTCGTAGACCGGATCCCCGCAAGCGGAGGGAGGTGCGTCCGGGACTTCTTCTTCGGGCGCGCAAGCCCAGCCTGCGAGGATCGCGAGCGAGAGGACGGCAGGGCGTGAGAGGGGGGGGATGCGGGTCATGTCGCCTCCGGACGCAGTGTAACGCCATGCGGGCCCGATCCGCGCGTGGCATGCGGCGACAAGAGATGCAACGGGCGGTGGCACCGACATCTCGTTAGTCCCACGGTCGGCAGGAGGTCGCATGGGTGGGCCAGTGGAAGCGCTCAACGAAAAGTCTCGGGTTTTCCAGCGCGTTCTGCGCGGGGTTCGAGACCGTGCGTGGGAGAACCCCGAGGACGCGCGTTGGTTCCCGGTCTTTGCCGCTGCGGTCCTCGACCGGATTCGGGGTCCGTTTCTGAGTCAGCACTCGCCCAAGCAGGCCGTGGAGCTGCTGGCGCGCGCCTGGGTGTTCTTCCGGGTGCGCCCGACGCGCGACGTCCGCGTCGAGGCGTCGCCGGGGTTGGAGCGGGGCACGGTGCTGCTCACCAACCTCGACGATCAGCCGTTCATCGTCGACACCGCCCGGTTGTTTCTCAAGCGGGCAAATGCCGATCATCTGGGCGGTTTCAACGTCGTCCTTCGGGTGACCCGCGACGGGTCGGGCCGCGTGAGTGGTCTGGGCGTCGATGGCCAGAGCGAGTCGCTCGCGCTGCTGTTGACCGATGAAGACGCCCTCCTCGGCGGGCCCGTCCCGCTCGAGCCGCTCCGCCAGCAGCTCGATCTGGCGCGCGTCGCGGTGCGAGACTTCGGCGCAATGACGCGCCTCGTCGAGGCGTGGAAGGGTAAGGCCGAGGCGCTCGCCGAAGCCGAGGCGGGGCCGTCGGCCGAGGGCTGGCGCGAGACGGCCGCGTTCCTCTCGTGGATGCTCCGCGAAAACTTTGTTTTTATGGGCATCCTCGCCGGATCGTCGCGTTACGGCATCGAGACGCTCGACACGGCTTACGCCGCCCACGCCGACGACGGTGCTTGGCCCGAGCCGCACGCGCCGGGCACGGTGTTCGTCCGAAAGGCGGACCTCGAAAGCCCGATCCATCGCGCGGGACGCATCGACGAGATCCGCGTCGTCCTCGACAGCGAGGCGCCGCTGATCGTGCGTGGTCTGTTCACCTTCCGCGCGGTCAGCCAGCCGTGCCGGAACGTGCCGATCTTGCGCGGTGTCCTGCAGCGTGAGATCGCGCGTCAGCAGGCGACGCCGCACTCGTTCCGGTACAAGGGAATCGCCAACGTCTTCGACTCGCTCCCGACCGAGTACTTGTTCCGGGCCTCGGCCGACGCGGTGGCGCAGCTGATCGAGGTGGTGCTCGATAGCGAGGCGCAACAAGAGGCCGGCGCCGTCCTCATCCGGGGCGGCGACGCGACGGCGTTCTCGCTGATCACGCTTCCCCGAGGCCAATTCACCGACTCGCTCAAGCGCGACCTCGAAGCTGAGATGTCGCGCGTCCTCGGGGGCGAGGTCGCGGACCAAGGGCTGTTCGTCGGGCGCTACGACACTGTGCTGGTCCATCACCACCTTACGGGGGTCGGCGGACTCACCGATGGGCAGGTTGGTGCTTGGATCGCGCGCGTCAAGGAGGTCTCCACACCGTGGGAGAGCCGCCTGTGGCAGTGCCTCGCCGAGCGGCTCGGCGACGAGCCTGCCGACCGTCTGACGGAGCGGTATGGGCGCGCGTTCCCTGAGTCCTACCAGCGGGGAACCCGCGCGGAGCAGGCCGCGGTCGACATCGCCCACCTCGACGCGCTCGGACCGGCGGGGCTATCGGCGGCGCTGGAGTGGTCGGGAAGCGAGGTGCGGCTTCACGTCTATCAGGCGTCCGACCTCAACCTCAGCGAGCTTCTCCCCGTCCTCGACAACTTCGCGCTGACCGTGATCCACGGCGACTCGACCGCCGTGGTCCGAGAAGATCGCACGTTGCACATCGACACCTTCACCCTCGCGGTCGACGACGAGGCGCGTGAACGGCTTCAGGCGCATGGCACGCTGCTCGAAGCTGCGATCCCTGCGGTGTTCGACGGTCGTATCGAGAACGACCCGCTCAACGGTCTGGTGGTTCGCAGCGGCCTTTCTTGGAAGCTGGTCGACGTCCTGCGCGGGTACACGCACTACCTGCGGCAGCTCGGTTTTCCGATCGTCACGATGCGGGTGCGTCAGATGCTGTTGCAGCATCCGATCACGTGTCGGGCCCTGGTGGGCTTGTTCGAAGCGCGCTTCGACCCGTCGATCCCGGCCGAGGCCCGCGGTGCGCGCATCGCAGCGGCCGAGGAGCAGATGACCGACCTGCTGCGGTTCATCGAATCGCACGACGAGGACATGACGGTCACCTCGGTGCTCAACCTGATTCAAGCGACCCAACGCACGAACTTGTGGCGTGAGGATCGGGATCCGGCCCACGGGCACGCGATCAGCTTCAAGTTCGCGTGCGCGCAGGTGCGCGACATGAAGCCCGAGCGTCCGTTGTTCGAGATCTACGTCCACAGCCGCGACGTCGAGGGCGTGCATCTGCGTTTTGGTCGCGTGGCGCGCGGAGGCATCCGGTGGAGCGATCGCTCGGACTTCCGAACTGAGGTGCTCGGGCTTGTCACGACCCAGCAGGTCAAGAACGTCGTGATCGTGCCCGAAGGGAGCAAAGGGGGCTTTCGCCTGCATCACCCCTCCCCCGATCGCGGTGCGGTGCGCGCGCAGGCGGATCGGCTCTACGAGGTGTTCATCTCGGGCTTGCTCGATCTCACCGACAACGTGGTGGCGGGTGTGTTCGTGCGGCCCGCCAACGTCGTCTGTCACGACCCCGAAGACCCGTACTTGGTCGTCGCCGCCGACAAGGGCACGGCGCACCTGTCCGACACCGCCAACCGGTTGAGCCTCGCGCGCGGGTTCTGGCTCGGCGATGCGTTCGCGTCGGGCGGTAGCAATGGCTACGACCACAAGAAGGTCGGCATCACGGCGCGGGGCGCTTGGGTGTTGGTCAAACGGCATTTTGCTGAGATGGGACGCGATCCGTACGCGGAGCCGTTTACCGCGATCGGCATCGGCGACATGTCGGGCGACGTGTTCGGAAACGGGCTGATCGAGTCGCCGCACACACGGCTACTGGCCGCGTTCAACCACATCCATATCTTCCTCGATCCGAACCCGGACGCCGCCGCGAGCTACGCCGAGCGTGTGCGGCTGTTCAAGGCCGAGCGACTCGGCGGCTGGAACCACTACGACGCCTCGAAGATCAGCGAGGGCGGCGGGGTCTTCGACCGCACCAGCAAGACCATCCCGCTGTCGGCGCAGGTCCGGGAGATGCTCGGCATCGACGCCGAACAGGCCGAGCCCGAGCTCGTCGTGCGGCAGATTCTCAAGATGGACGTCGACCTCATGTGGTCCGGCGGCATCGGCACCTATGTGAAGTCCTCGACGGAGACCCACGAGCACGCCGACGATCGCACCAACGACCGCGCACGCATCAGCGCGACCGAGCTTCGTTGCCGCGTCGTCGGGGAGGGCGCCAACCTGAGCTTTACGCAGGCTGGGCGCATTGAGGCCGCGCTCCGCGGCGTGCGCTTGAACACCGACTTCATCGATAACAGCGCCGGCGTCGATCTTTCGGATCATGAGGTCAACCTGAAGATCCTGCTCAACGGTCCGGTGTCGCGCGGCGACCTCGACGAGACCGCGCGCAACGCGCTGCTCGAGGCCCTCACCGATGAGGTGGCCGGGCTGGTGCTCGCCGACAACGACATCCAGGGCCGCCAGATCAGCCGAGATCGGCTTCGGAGCAAGGCTGACATCTTCCCGTTTGGTCGTGCGATCGCGTTCCTCGAACGCCACTTCCAGCGAGACCGTTCCACGCTGCATCTGCCCTCCGATGAGGGGCTGAGCAAGCGAGCGGAAGCGGGCCTGGGGTTGACCCGGCCCGAGCTCGCGACGCTCTCGGCCCACGTGAAGCGTTGGGTGTACGCCGAGCTGCTCGCCAGCGGGCGGGCCAAGGAGCTGAGCGGCTACCGCGACTTCCTGGTGCCTTACTTCCCGAAGTCGATCCAACGCGACTACGCCGCCGACGTTGTCGGACATCAGCTCGCCGACGAGATCGCGATGACGGGGGCCACCACGCGCGTCGTTGGCGATGCGGGGGCGGCGTTCGTGCCGCTCGCCGTTGAGAGCACGGGGCGCTCGGTGTTCGAGGTTGTCGACGCCTACCTCAAGGCGCAACGGCTCGCGCGCGCAGCAGAGGTCCGCACGACCCTCGAAGAGCTTCGCACCTCGGTGCGGCTCGAGGCGCTCCAGCGTGCTTGGGTGCAGGTCGACGCCGGCTGTCGGGAGGTCGCGATGTTCTGGCTGTCGTCGGGGACGCGTCCGCCCACGATGGCTGAGGTCGACGAGATGGCGGCCGCGATGGGGGACGTCTACGCCCTTCAGGCGGACGAGGTCACCAAGCGCAACCGCGCGATCCTCGATGCGATGCGGGCGGAGGACATCCCCGAGCGCGTCGCGGCGCACGCGCTTCAGGCGCAGTACCTCAACCTCGGGTTGATGGTCTGGTGGCACGCGCGCAAGCTCGGGATCAGCTTCCCGGAGGCCGTCATTCGCCAGCTCGCGGCCGGGCGCGCCAGCCGGTTGCAGGAGATCCTCGACCAGCTCGGGCGTCGTCCGACCACGGGCGTGTGGGACCCGATCGCGAACCGCGTGTTGATCTCGCGGTTCACCGATCGCCTTCGTCAGCTCGTCGTGCGCGTGGGCACGCAACTCCCCGCGACGTCGGTCGACGGGCTCGAGCCGCTGTTGGTGGCGGGACCGCTCTCGGATGTCCGCGCGCAGGTCGACCGCTTGATGCCACCGGGTGCGCCCATCGAGCTGCCGGCCTTGATCGTGCTGGAAGAGCGTCTCGACGGCGCACTTAAGCGGATTGGCTGAGTGTCCCAAGACGCGTCCACGTTCCTGTGGCGGTTCGTCCGCCACGGTGAGAGCGTCGCCAACCGGGAAGGGTTTCTCGCCGGGCACGACGACGTCGCGCTCACGGACGAGGGGCGGGCGGCGGCGCGCGACCTCGGCGAGCGCCTCGCGGGCGTCCCGATCGCGCTTGCGATCAGCTCGGACCTACGCCGCGCTCGCGAGACGATGCAGGCGATCCTCGCGGGGCGGACCGTCCCGCGGTTGACGTCGTCGGCGCTGCGCGAGCGCGACGCGGGCGCTTGGACAGGGCG
>JBEIFN010000138.1:0-6172 GCA_040382435.1 Alphaproteobacteria bacterium | reverse complement strand
GCGTGTGCTCGAACTCCCCGCCGGGCTGGCGGGCGACGCGGCCGCCTACGACGGCGAGCCCCCGATCGAGGCTGCCAAGCGCGAGCTGTTCGAGGAGACGGGCTACGCCGCGACGCAGTGGACGTGGCTCGCCGAGGCCCCCTCGTCGGCCGGGCTCACGTCCGAGACGGTGCACCTGTTCCTCGCCCGCGGTCTGGTCGCCGAAGGCCCCGGCGGCGGCGACGAACACGAAGCGATCGTCCACCATCGCATCCCACTCGACGGGGCGTGGGCGTGGCTCGACGCGCAGCGCGCAGCGGGCTTGCTCGTCGACCACCGGCTGATGCTCGGCGTGGCGCTGGTGGCCGGCCGGCCCGATCTTAGCCGCTGACGACGACGAGCAACGCGCCCGCCTCGACGGCCTGCCCGGCGACGACGGCGACCTCGGTCACCTCGCCATCGACGGGCGCGCGCAGCTCGTTCTCCATCTTCATCGCCTCGACGACGACGACGACGTCGCCCTTGCGGACCTGCTGACCCAACACGACCGGCACGCGCACCACGGCGCCAGCCATCGGCGTGTGCACCGCGCCCGCCGACCCGCCAGCTCCGAGCGTGAGCGCCCGATCGCGCGCGTCGATCACCTCACCTGCGAACCCGTGCGCCCCGTCGCGGACGAACACGCGGCGTCCGTCGAGCGCGACGTCCAAGCGGCGCGGCGCGGCGCCGGCGTCGGCGAGGCGCCACGTGGTCCCTCGCCAGCGACGGCCCTGCACGTGGCGCGGCGCGGCCCCCTCGACGACCACCTGCCAGCCCCCACCGGGAGCATCGATCACGTCGACCGTCTTGGTGACGCCGCCAAGCTGCACTTCGAGCTTCATAGGGGCCCCTCAGACCGGACGTCGATGGAGGTTGGACCAACGGAACGCGCGCTTCCATGCCGAGTCTGGCTCAGCGGTCGGCGCCGTCGCGCCACGCTTGGTCGCCTCGAAGGCGGCGACGGCGGCGGCGACGAACGGCAGATCATCGGCAGGCGCTGGCTCCGGCAGGTGGGCAGCGATCCAGTCCGCGGTCAGCCACGCCGTGTGCAGGCGGGAGGCGCGGAAGTCCTCGTCGTCGAACAACGCGAGGAAGAACGGGATCGAGGTGGGGATGCCGGTGATCTCGTAGTCGCGCAGCGCACGCCGGCACCGGCTGATCGCTTCCTCGCGGTCACGCCCCCACACCACGAGCTTGGCGATCATCGGGTCGTAGTGGATCGGCACCTCGCCGCCCTCGAAGCAGCCGCTGTCGACGCGCACGAACGGACCCGAAGGCTCGCGGTAGCCGGTGAGCGGCCCCGGCGAAGGCCGGAAGTTCGCGTAAGGATCCTCGGCGTAGACCCGGCACTCCACCGCATGCCCCCGCGCGACGAGGTCGGCCTGTGCGAACGCCAGCGGCTCGCCCGCCGCGACGCGCAGCTGTTGGCGGACGAGGTCGACGCCGGTGATCATCTCGGTGATCGGGTGCTCGACCTGCAGGCGGGTGTTCATCTCGAGGAAGTAGAACGACTGGTCCTCGGCGAGCAGGAACTCGCACGTCCCTGCCCCGACGTAGCCGACCGCCTCGGCAGCACGCACGGCCGCCGCGGCCATCGCCTCACGGACGTCGGGACGCAGCACCGGGCACGGCGTCTCCTCGAACACCTTCTGGTGCCGACGCTGGATCGAGCAGTCGCGCTCGAACAGGTGAACCACGTGGCCGTGGGTGTCGGCGAGCACTTGGATCTCGACGTGGCGGGCGCGCTCGACGAGGCGTTCGACGTAGACGGCGTCGTCCGCGAACGACTTCGCGGCCTCGGAGCGCGCCGAAGCCAAGGCGTCGTCGAGGGCTTCGACGGAGTCGACGCGTCGCATGCCCTTGCCGCCGCCACCCGCGGCGGCCTTGAGCATCACGGGGAACCCGATGTCGACCGCGATCCGGCGGGCCTCCGCAAAGTCGGTCAGCGCCTCCAACGTACCGGGGACGACCGGCACGCCCGCCGCGTGCATCCGCTGCCGGGCGCCCGTCTTGCTGCCCATCGCCTCGATCGCCTCGGGCGGCGGGCCGATCCAAACGAGACCGGCGTCGATCACGGCACGCGCGAACGCGGCGTTCTCGCTCAAGAAGCCGTAGCCGGGGTGGATGGCGTCGGCGCCGGTGAGGCGCGCAGCCTCGAGCACCTTGTCGGCGCGCAGGTAGGACTGCGACGAGGGCGCCGGGCCAAGGCACACGGCGGCGTCGGCCAACGCCACGTGGGGCGCGTCGGCGTCGGCGTCGGAGTAGACCGCGACGACGTCGAGGCCCTCCTCGCGGCAGCCGCGCAGGACGCGGACCGCGATCTCTCCTCGGTTGGCGATCAGAACTCGGCGGAAGGGTCGTGCGTTCATGGCGCCTCGCTAACGCACCGCCGCGCGGGTGACCGCCCAAGCCGTCGGGTCGAGGCCAAGGCGCGCCGCGGCGGCGTCGAGGCCGAGCGCACCGATCGTCTCGACGTGATCGGGGCGCGCAAAGCCGTCTCCCCACCGGACAAGACCGAGGAACGCCGCGGCCTCCCGCGACAACGGGTGACGCCACGGCGCCCGCAGATCGGGCGGCGGCGGCAGCGTGGGGTGGTGCAGTCGCCACAGCGTGACCCGCCACGGCAGGGCGTCCACCAAGCGGGGCAGTACGAGCGCCGTCGGACCGAGCACGACGCCTGCCGCCTCCAGCCGAGCGCGCTCCTGTCGATGCAACCCCCGCCATGCGGGCGAGGCGACCTCGCGCGGGACGCGGCCCGCCCCCTCGAGGAGCGCGAAACTCAACGCCTTGCCCGCGGTCGACGACCAGCCGATCGCCGCGACGATGGCCGCCGGTCGCTGCAGCCAAGCGGCCCGCCAACGGTCGAGCCGCTGATCGAGGCGCTGGCGGAGGGCGCCGTCGATCGCGTCGGCCGCGACGCGCACGAGGCGTGGACGGAGCACGGCGTCTCCCGGCAACAGCCGGCCGACACGGGCATCCCCCCACCGGAGCGCCCCGTCGACGTCGGCGTCGATGGCGGCGTCGTCGGCGGCGATCAACCGCTCCGCGGCGGCCTCCAACGCCGGCCGCACCGCGCGCATCACGGCGGCACGGCCCGGCGCGTCGAGCGCCACGCCGGGGTCGAGCGCCACGTCCACGCCCTTCAAGGCCCCGAGGCGTCGGCCCGACCACCACAGCGCGCCGCCCGGTCGCACCTCCACGTCGCCCGAGGCCGCCCCCCGGCGCCGCAGGCCGGCACCCGCCGAGGCGTCGACGAAGCGCGCCGTCAGCCGCTGGTGCAGCGCGTCCGAGAGCGTGTCTTCCAGGTCGCGGAGGCGGGCGATCCACCCCGGCGCGTCGTCAACCCAGCCGGGGCGATGGGCGACGTACGTCCAGGTGCGTACGGCGGCGAGGCGCACCATCAGGCGTTCGAGGTCAGCTTCGCCTTGCTGAACGCGGCGCACGGCGGAAGCGAGCACGTGGGCGGGCAGCACGCCGTCCCCGTCGACCAGGCCGGCGTGGATGCCCGCGAGGAGGTCGGCGTGATGGTCGACGTCCACCCCGGCAAAGTCGGGGATCTGGGCGAGCTCCCACAGACGCCGAACGCCGGCCTCGCCACGCGCCGTCGCCGCGACGTCCGCCCGGGCCGCGAGCGCGTCCAGGACCGCGACGTCGGTCGCGCGGGGCGCGGGCCGAAGGAACCGACGGGGCGGCGTCGCCCCGAGCGAGGCGCGCAGCGCCGACACCGAGGCGAAGTCGAGCTCGGCGGGGCGCCAATACAACGTGCGCAACACGGGGTAGCGATGGCCTTCGATCGCGTCGACGGTGGCGTCGGGCAACGGCTCGGCGTCCGCGGTGGTGCCAAAGCGCCCGTCGCGGCGAAACCGACCGGCGCGACCGGCGATCTGCCCGAGCTCGTCGTCGCGCAAGGCGCGGAAGGCGGCGCCGTCGAACTTCGACGTCTCGGCGAGGGCGACGTGGTGCACGTCGAGGTTGAGCCCCATCCCGATCGCGTCGGTCGCGACGAGGACGGGAACCTCCCCGGATTCGAACAGCGCGACCTGGGCGTTGCGGGTGCGGGGCGAGAGCGCGCCGAGCACCACCGCGGCTCCGCCATGCACGGCCCGCAGTCGGTCGGCGAGCGCGTAGACGGACGCGGCGCGAAACGCAACGACGGCCGCGCGCGGCGGCAAGCGGTCGAGGCGGTGGTGGCCGGCGTAGCGAAGGTCCGAGAGACGGGGTTGCGCGCGGATCTCGACCGTCGGGACGAGCTCGCGCAACAGCGGCTCGATCGAGGCGGCGCCGAGGAACCACGTCTCCACGAGGCCGCGGGCGCGCAGGATGCGGTCGGTGAACACATGGCCGCGCGCGGGGTCGGCGGCCAACTGCACCTCGTCGACGACGACGACCGCGACGTCACGGTCCATCGGCATCGACTCGGTGGTGGCCACCGCGTAGCGCGCCCGCGGCGGCTGGATCCGCTCCTCCCCCGTGAGCAGGGCGACGTGTTCAGGCCCCGTCGCAGCGACGAGGCGTCCGTACACCTCACGGGCCAACAGCCGGAGGGGGACGCCGATGATGCCCGTGCGGTGCGCGAGCAGGCGCTCGACCGCGTGGTGGGTCTTGCCGGTGTTCGTCGGGCCCAACAGCGCAAAGATGCGCCCTGCCCCGCCGAGCGCGCCGCCCGGGTCCGTCACCAACGGCGCCTCCCGCGTCGACGGTATCGCAAGCGCAGCGCGCGCGCGCGACCCGCGTGACGTCCTGAGACCGACGCGGCGATGGTGAGCCGTTAGGCGCGGCGCGAGGGGGTCGGATGCGCACGAGGCGAGGGCGGGGACGGGGTCTTGGCGGCGGACGGGGCGTCGTGGGCGTGGCCGCCCGGGTGGGGGCTGCGTTGTGGGCCGCCGGGTGCGGCATCGACGTCTCGGTGCCCGAAGACCCGGCGCTGTCGGGTGGCGCGGTGGGCGTGCAGACCGTCGACGTCGACGGACGCGCCGTCGAGATCTGGTACCCCGCCGCGCCCGAGACCGATGCACGGGGCGACGTCGTCGACCTGCGGGCGTTTCTGCCGCAGAGCTTCCTCGACGTAGCGCCGGAGATCACCGTGCCCACCCTCGCGACGCGCGCTGTCCGCGACGCGGAGGTGCGACGCGGCGGGCCGTTCCCGTTGGTGTTGTTCAGCCACGGCTTCGGTGGGTTTCGGCAGCAGTCGTTCGACCTGACGACCCACCTCGCGTCGCGCGGCTACGTCGTCGTGTCGACCGACCACGCCGGGCGCGGGCTCGGCGACGTCGTGCCGTGCTTGCTCACCAGCACGATCGGCGACTGCTCGTTCGGCGCGTTCGGCGACGATCCGGGTCCCACCGACCTCGCGGCGGTGCTCGCGTGGCTCGACGGCCGGCCCGATGCGTGGGCGGACGTTGTGGATCTCGAGACGATCGGTGTGTTCGGTCACAGCGCGGGCGGCGGCACCACCACCGCGTTCACCAACGCCGAGCTGCGCGTCGACGCTGCGTTCCCGATGGCCGGCGCCGGCGCGTTCGAGCGCGCGCTCCCGAGCGCGATCGTGTCCGGGTCATGCGACGGCATCGTCCCCGAGGCGGGCGACGGCGGGCTGATCACGCTCGGCGACACCACGTCGGAGGGCACGTGGAGCCTCGTGGGCGCCGGTCACCTCGCGTTCTCGGACCTTTGCGCCGCCGACTTTGGCGCGGTGGGCGACCAAGTGCTTGCGCGTGAGGACGCGAACAGCGCCCTCGTGCCCCTGCTGCTCGATCTCGGCACCGACGGCTGCCCCACCGGCGAGCCCAACGCCGAGCTCGAAGGTTGCGCCGAAGGGTTCCTCCCGCTCGACGCCAGCGCGCCTGTGCTCCGCGCCTCGGTCGCCGGCTTCTTCGACGCCACGCTTCGCGGCGCCGACGTGGGTTGGAAGGCGGGGTTGGTGGGGAGGTAGGGTCAGGGGGTGGTGCGCCAGGCTGCAGGAGTGGGCAGCACGGTCGCGCGCGGGCCCCGCCTGCACGCCGAGGTTCGACGTCCGGAGCTCGCGAGGATGCTGGGCGGCGCCGCCGTCGACGCGGCCCTTGGCTGCCGTCCGAATCGGTCGCTTGGCGGCAACGACCTGAGGCGGTGACACTGTGCCACCGTATGCCTGCGTGACCAACTGGCGTCGCGCTCG
>JBEIFN010000137.1:0-6195 GCA_040382435.1 Alphaproteobacteria bacterium | reverse complement strand
TTCATGCGGATCCGGTCGCCGAGCAGCGCGCCGCCGCTGCGTTTGCGCGTGGGGTCGACCGAGAGGACGGCGACGCGGCCGTTGTCGTGGTCGAACAGCCAGCGCCGGAGCAACTCATCGGTGAGCGACGACTTGCCGGCGCCGCCTGTGCCCGTCAAGCCGATGACGGGAACCTCGGCGCTGCGGGCCGCGTCGCGTACGGCGTCGGCGTTCGGGAGCGCGGCGGAACCGTCGGCAGCCGCCTCGGCCCGCGTGATCCACCCGGCGAGGGCGACGTCGCCGCCCGCGGTGAGGTCGGCGAGGCCAGGAGGGGGCGTCGCCAGCGGGTCGCGGTCGGAGCGCGCGAGCAGGTCGTCGATCATCCCCTCGAGGCCGAGGCGGCGCCCGTCTTCCGGGCTGTAGATCCGGTCGACGGCCCCTTCGGATTCGAGCATGCGGATCTCGTCGGGGATGATCACACCGCCGCCACCGCCGAAGACGCGAATCGCGCCGCCTCCAAGCGCGTCGAGGCGTTCGCGAAGGTAGCGGAAGTACTCCACATGCCCACCTTGGTACGACGAGACCGCGACCGCCGAGGCGTCTTCCTGGACGGCGGCGACCGCGACCTCCTCGACGCTCCGGTTGTGTCCGAGGTGGATGACTTCGGCCCCCGACGCCTGCAGGATGCGGCGCATGATGTGGATAGCGGCATCGTGGCCGTCAAAGAGGCTCGCCGCCGTGACGACGCGGATGGGGTGCTGCGGGCGGTAGCGTTCGCGGCGCTGCATGGCGGCCTCCGGGTGAACGCGCCTAACCCCCTGTGGCGTCCGGGGCCTCGGGCGCGACCTCGCGCGACGCGTGCCCGGCCTTGCGGGTTATGCCGCGGCGGTGTGGGAGGCGTCGTGATCCTGCTGTGGACGCTGCTCGCTTGCCGTCAGACCGTCGCACCGGCGGGTCCGCCGCCTTCGGGAGAAGAGGCGGTGTCGGCTTGGTCCGCGCTCCTTCCGACCGTGGTCACGCCGCAGGGCGACGTCGACTACGACCGCCTGGAGGCAGAACGGGCCGCGCTCGACGGCTACGTCGCGTTCCTCGCCACCGTCCGGCCGTCGTCGGACAGGGACAACCCGCAGCACGCCTTCTGGCTCAACGCGTACAACGCGCTCACCTTGTGGCATGTGCTCGAGCTGGGCCGGCCGTCGAGCGTCTATGAGGTCGACGGCTGGATCCCCGTCGCCGGGAGCGGCTTCTTCTTCGAACGCGCCGTGCCGGTGCAAGGGCTTGCGACCTCGTTGTGGGAGATCGCGCACGAACGCCTCCGCGGACGCCAGATGGATGTGCGCGATCATGCGGCGATGTACGGCGCGACGAGGGGTGGAGCGCCGCTTGCGCCGGTGTTCTTCCGGCCTGCCAACCTCGAAGCGCAGCTCGATGACGTGATGGCGGCCTGGCTGGCGCACCCGACGCGCGGCGTGCAGATCGACCCGGATGGCGTGGCGCTCCCACCCGCGTTTGGGAACTTTGCCGGTGACTTCGACCGTTGGACCGGGGGCGTCGATCCCTGTACCACCGCGTTGCGCGCGCTGCGGGCCGTGGGAGGCGACGGGGAGGGCGGCGCGGACGACCGACCGCGGGCGTTGGCCCAAGCGGCGCGAGCGGGCTGCGGCGCCCGCGTCGTGACAGAGGACGTGCGCCTCGACGACGCGGGCGTGGGGCATGACGACGAGGATGGCGGGCCGGTTCCACGGTGAGGCCGCCGCGGTGCGCTGCACGCCTGCGCGTGACATCCGCGTGTCTCCTCAGGTACGATGGGTGTTGTGGGAGGCGTGGCATGCGGGCTGCGGCGGTGTGGGGGCTGATGGGCGCATGGTTCACGACCGGGTGTGTGGTCTCGCCGCCCTACGAAGACGGTACCGGGGACACCACCGACACCAGCGCGGTCACGGACAGCTCCGACACCACCGAGCCGACCGCGTCGGGGCTGAAGATCCTCGTTCTCGATGACAGCGCGGGCAGCGCGGCATCGGTCGCCGACGCGCTCGAGGCCTTGGGACACAACGCGGTGCTCGGGCCGGCGTACAACGACTGGACGGGGGAGAACCCGCGTGTCTCGAACGCTGACGCCGTGCTGGTGCTCCAGGGAGACAAGACCGACGCGCCACTGACCGCGGGCGCGTCTCAAGCCCTTGTGGCCGCCTCGCAGGGCGGAGCGGGGATCGTCCGCAGTGGACTCGCCGCGCGCATTGCTGCGAGCGTGGCGACTCCGTCCAATGCCGATCTGGCGTTGCCGATCGAGGACGAGGCGAGCGCCTCGACCGACAGCGAATGGTGGGTCCTACAGCGCGGCCACGCCATCGCCGACGGCTTGAGCTCGAAGTGGACGGAGACGGGGCGGGTGTACGGCACGAGCGTCAAGGGCGACCTCGACATCGAGGTCATCGCCGAGGCGCGGGGGTCGTTCGGGGCCTGGCCCGCGTTGGTCGTCCGGGAGCCAGCGGCCGGCCCGCGCCAAGTGTACGTCAACAGCACGTTCGGGGGAGACGGCTCTACACCGTCGGTGCTCAACGACACGTTGCTCGACAACGCGGTGCGTTGGGCGGCAGGCGACCTCTAAGCCGCGTCGGGTTACGCGCCGACCTTGCCGAGGCCGCGATGACCTACGAACCGACCAAGCCTCCCTGGCTCAAGGTGAAGATGCCGGGAAGCGAGCGTTTCCACGCGATCCGCCAGCGCGCACGCACGCTCAAGCTCGCGACCGTGTGTGAAGAGGCCCGGTGCCCGAACATCGGCGAGTGCTGGGGGGGCGGCACCGCCACCTTCATGGTGATGGGCGACACGTGCACGCGCGGCTGCCGCTTCTGTGCAGTCGACACCTCTCGAAAGCCTGCGCCCCTCGATCCGAACGAGCCCGAGAATGTCGCGACGGCGATCGCCGAGATGCAGCTCGACTACGTCGTCGTGACCTCTGTGGACCGCGACGACCTCCCTGACCAAGGGGCGCACCACTTCGCGTCCTGCATCCGTGCGATCCGTGAGCGGAACCCCGAGACGTTGATCGAGGTGCTGATCCCCGACTTCCGAGGCGATTACGGTCTGCTCCTCGCGATGGTCGAGGCCAAGCCCGATGTGCTCGCGCACAACGTCGAGACGGTGGAGCGGCTGACGCCGCGCGTTCGCGACCCGCGCGCGGGCTACCGTCAGTCGCTCGACGTGCTCGCGGCGATCAAAACGATCGACCCACGGATGCACACCAAGTCGAGTCTGATGCTCGGGCTGGGCGAGCAGGACGACGAGGTGGAGGTCGCGATGGCCGATCTCCGCGCCGCGGGCTGCGACTTCCTCACCTTCGGGCAGTACCTGCAACCGACGAAGAAGCACCTCGCGGTCGAGAGCTACACCACGCCCGAGGGCTTCGCGCATTGGCAGACGCGGGGCGAGGCGCTGGGGTTTGCCTACGTTGCTTCAGGTCCGTTGGTGCGGAGCAGCTACAAGGCCGGTGAGTTCTTCCTGCGTCGGTACTTGCGCGGAGAGGCGGTCGAGGAGATGGCGACGAGCTGAGGGGGATACGATGCAACGCGGTGGCAGCTGGCGCGCGCTTTGGGTTCTGGGCCTGGCGGGTTGCGAGGGCTGCGAGCCTTGGCCTGAAGGGCCGACGGTCCGCATCGACAGCCCTGCGCAGGATCAGTTCGTGGGCACCTCGATCGCCGAGTGCTTCGAGGTCGCCGTGTCGGGTCATCTGTACAACGTCGATCGTCTCGCCGACTTCGAGCTGTATGTACAGGGAAAGAAGGTGCCTCGTTACGAGATCCGGGCGACGTCCACCCCGGGCTATTGGTCCTTCTCTACCTTGGTCGACCTCTTCCCGACCAACGAGCTCGGGATGGGGTCGCCGGACGCCACGTTCGCGGCGGAGTACCCTCGCTACCCGTGGTTGGCGTCGCGCGCGGCGGGGTGGGAGAACCGCGTCCGCCCATTCCTTGCGGAGCTGGTTCGACCGGCGGATCGCGCCGATCTCTCCGCATTTGTCAGTCGCGACCTCCACACGGCGATCGACGCGCGTCGTTCGAACTGCCAGAGCTGGGACGCGGCCTGGACCCAGGACGCGGCAGAGGACGTTGTCTCCACCACCTTGACCCCCGACGGCCTCGTCGCGATCTCGCCGGTCGTGCAGAGCAAGATCCCGCATCCGGACCTTCCGACGCCGCAGTCCGACATCGACGTCCAGATCGGGGCCGGTGTCTTGGGTCCGACGGCGTCGGAATCTTGCGCGCTCTACGGCGACTTCGGCGCGCCCGACGCGACATGGACCGCGACGTGGGCCACCTTGGTGGCGGCTGCCGAGGTCGCGAACGCCGCCGCGGCGTCGGTCAGCTTGCCGCCGCCGTACCCCAGCCCCACCTCTCGGGGGAACTGGGAGGTCTGCGCCCGTTGGACATCGACGTTCGACTATCTGGGCTGGATGCCCCCCGACGGGCTGGTGGTCGATCCGCGGCCGGAGAGCTCCGGGGTCCCCCGCCTCGGGGCCACTTGGCAGCACCTGGACGCGCCGTTTCAGTTGATCGTCCAAGCCGAGGACGCCGTGATCCGCTGGGCGGGCCTCGCGCCGTCTCTGGAGGGCCCCGTCGCGGTGGACGCGTGCCCGACGGCGGGCGTGGCCGACATTTCGTTCGACGCCTCGTTCGGCTTCGGGACGGACGCCGAACCCGAAGCGCTCGACGTGCGGCAGGACGGTCTCGACGCGAGCGCGGTGAGCGTCGCGACGGCCATCCCCGAGCCGTGCAACACCGGCACGTGGCGCGAGACAGTGCGGTCGTTGATGGCTTCCGCCGATGGCCAGATCGCGGGCTTGTACCAGGGGGCGCTCGCCCAGGGCGGAGTCTACGCGCACCCCGCGCTCGCGATGCGAGACGCCTTGCACGGCGCGGTCCCCGGTCGCTGGACGTCAGAGACGCACGGGGCCATCGTCACGGATCCGACGGCGACCTACGAGGGCGGCGAGCCGGGCGTGTGCGACGCGGCCTCGACGGGGCTGACGCTGTCGCACGTTCTCGAGGCATCCCCCGGCGCGCTCGGCTGGGAAGGCGGCTGGCTGTTGTGGGGCGGGCGCGTGCAGGACGAGCGTGACCCCCTCTCCGGCGTCGGCAGCATCGGTGACCCGACGACCTGCGATGAGACCGACTTTGTCGACGGCGACTGGGTGATGGCCGGTCCTCCGCAGACGGCGGCCCTCATGTTCACCACCGCTTACGCCAACGCGGTGATGGCGCAGGCGGTGAACGCTGACCTCGACGGGTCGTTCACGCTGGCCTCGGACGCCACCTTCGTGGGGCGCGTCGCCGACGAACTTGGGTTGTCGGCCACCCGCTCGGACCTGACCGTCACCCTCGATGCGATGCAGTCGAGCTTCGTCTCCCCAGAGTGGCATCCCCAGGTTGGTCATTGGGTCGCGACCGTGCGGCGAACGTCGGACGACGCGCTGCTCACCGAGGCGATCTTCAACCTCTGGGCGCTCACCGGTTGGGACCTCGTCTTGGGCGGGGGCGTGCTCGATGACCACGTGACCGTCGGTGGGTCCGCCTACGCGATCGAGGGTGTCGCTGTTGCGGGCACGCTGCGGCCGACGTCGGGCGAGCTGCTCGCGGCGTTCGGGCCGCGCCTGCAGAGCGACCTCGCGACGCACGTGGCTGGCGCCGCCGACGAGGTCGGCCGGCCGGAGTGGTTCACGATCGACGGCGGGCCGTGGTTTGCCAACGGCGTCGACGCACCGGCCCGGTGGCAGGACAACCGCGCGCTGACGCCCTACGACCTGACGCCCTGATCAGCGTGCGTGCGCCGCGCAGCAGGGGAGCTGCGGCGCGTTGCGGTCCGGCTCGTAGCCAAGGTTGGGCGAGAGCCAGCGCTCGGCCTCGGCGAGCGTCATCCCGGCGCGGTGTGCGTAGTCGTGCACCTGGTCGCGACTGACCTTGCCGACGCCGAAGTATGCGGCCGCGGGGTTGGCGAAGTACCAACCGGAGACGCTCGCCGCCGGCCACATCGCGCACGATTCGGTCAACGAGACGCCGATCGCTTCCTGCACGGCGAGCAGGTCCCACAAGCGACGCTTGGCGGTGTGATCGGGGCAGGCCGGGTAGCCCGGTGCCGGGCGGATCCCTTGGTAGGATTCGGCGATCAACGCCTCGTTCGTGAGGGTCTCGTCGGCGGCGTAGCCCCAGTCGCGCG
>JBEIFN010000136.1:0-6267 GCA_040382435.1 Alphaproteobacteria bacterium | reverse complement strand
GCTCGACGCGGCGTGCGCCGAGGTCGATCCGGTGCACCTTGACGGCGACGGAGGCCCCAGGCTCGGGCAGCGGCTGGCCCGCGAGGCGGCTGCTGTGGAGCAGGCCGCTCAGGCCGGGCAGCAACTCGAGGAACGCGCCGAACGGGGCGTGGCCGAGCACACGGCAGGTCCGGATGTCGCCCGCACCGATCGCTTCGGAGATGCGCCGCCAAGGGTCCATGTCGGGATCCTTGCAAGAGACGAGCACCTTCTGGTTCTCGCGGTCGAGCTCGACGAGGCGGACCTCGATCCGCTGCCCGCGCGCGAGACGCGTGGTCAGGTCGGCGATGTCCTCCCAGCCGACCTCGCGGCGCGGGAGCATCGCGTCGGCGCCGTCGATGTCGAGGAAGGCACGGTGCGCGGTGACGTGGGTGACGACGGCGGTGCGGCGCTGGCCCGCCGCGGCCTCGGCCCAGAAGCCCTCGCGCGCAGCGGCGGCGTCGCGATCTTCGAGCTTGCGTCGCGACACGACGACCTTGCCTTCGGTCTCGAGAACGAGGAACGATAGGGTCTGGCCAAGCACGCTGTCGGGGTCGGCCAGCGGGACCCGGCTGATCTGCGACAGGGGGCAGAACCCGCGAACGCCACCGACGCGCACCTCATAGCCGCCTGCGTTGCGCGACGTGACGGTGCCCTCGACGGGAACGCCCGCTTCGGCGGCGTCGACCAGCAGGTCGGCCGCGGCGTCGCCGCCGAGCTTGATGCCGAGCTGAACCCCGAGGTCGTCGCTTTTGACGACCCACGCCGTGATGACGTCACCGACCTGGGCGTCGGGCTTGTCGCGACGGCTCAAGAAGCCGGTGGCGCGGCCGCCGAGGTCGATGTGCAGTTCGTCCTTGCCGACGAGGACGATCGGTCCGCTCACCTTCGTTCCGCGAGCGGGGCCGCGCGACGACGTGTTGTCGAGAAGGCTCGCCATGTCGAAGCCGCCGGAGACGAGCGCTTCGAGCTCCGCCAAGCGGTCGGAGGTGCGTGCCTCGGGCTTGCTGCCGCGCTGGGAGGTGCGGCTGGGTGGGGACGCCGCGACGATACCAGACGGAGCCGGAGCGGGCTGCGGCGGTGGAGCCAAGGATGGCTCGGGAGCCGGCACCACCTCGGCGGGCGCGGCGACGGCGAGATCGGCGGCGTCGGGCTCCGTGACGCCTGCCACGGGCGCCGCGGCGTCGACGGGCGCGTCGGGGCGGGGAGAACGGCGGCGGACGGCGGGACGATCGGACATCACAGACTCCAAGGGCCGCGGCGGGTATCCCGCGGGGCGCGACCGCGCGACCCGGCGACGCTGCGCGTTCGAGGCGTTAGGCACGCGCGCATGTACGACGACCTGGGCGCGTGGGACTTTGACCTGCCGTCAGAATGCATCGCTGCCCATCCCGTTTCGCCACGCGACGCGGCGCGGTTGCGTGTCGTCTCGATCCGCGGTGACGCGCCGGAGCGGGATCAGGTGGTGCGCGACCTGCCCGACCTCCTGTGCCCCGGCGATCTCCTCATCGTGAACGACTCGCGCGTGCTTCCGGCGCGGCTGTTCGCGCGGCGCGCGAGCGGAGCGCGGGTCGAGGTGTTGCTGCTCGGCGTCGGGCCGGGGCCGGTCGTCGCCTTGATGAAGCCCGCCAAGAAGGTCAAGGACGGCGAGACGCTGACGGTCGACGGTGGGGGAGAGATCACGGTCGTCGACCGCGATGAGGTCGAGGGGACGGTCCGCGTCTCGACGTCGCCCGACCCGTGGACGCTGATGCAGGCGCACGGCCACATGCCGCTTCCGCCCTACCTCGGCCGCGAAGCGACGGCGGAGGATCGCGACCGTTACCAGACCGTGTACGCGGATCAGCCCGGCTCGGCCGCCGCGCCCACAGCGGGCCTGCACTTCTCGCCCGACCTCCTCGCACGCCTCGCCGAACGGGGCGTCGGCGTCGCGGCGGTGACGCTGCACGTCGGCATCGGCACGTTCCGGCCGCTGCGGCCTGAGGATGTCGCTGCCGGCGTGCTGCATCCGGAGGTTTGGCACGTTCCGCCCGCCACGGCCGACGCCATCGCCGCGACGCGCGCCCGGGGTGGGCGGGTGATCGCGGTCGGGACGACGGCGCTGCGCGCGCTGGAGTCCGCCTGGGCCGAAGGGACCGTCCGCGCTGGCGGCGGCACGACGCGCCTGTTCCTTCGACCCCCGCAGCGACCCGCCTCCGTCGACGGGTTGATGACCAACTTCCACTTGCCCCGTTCGAGCTTGCTGATGCTCGTCGCGTGCTTCATCGGGCGCGACCGCCTGATGGGGACGTACGCCTCTGCGATCGAAGGCGGCTATCGGTTCTTCTCGTATGGCGACGCGATGCTGTTGGTTTGAGGAGGTCGCGTCCCTCGACGGGGCGCGCGCGGGGATCTTGCACACCCCGCACGGGGACATCGCCACGCCGGCGTTCATGCCGGTGGGGACGAGGGGCGCGGTGCGCGGCGTCTCGGGTGCCGATCTGCGCGCCGTGGGCTCGCAGATCATCCTGTCGAACACGCTGCATCTGTGGGAGCGGCCGGGTCACGAGCGCGTGGCGCGGCTCGGTGGGATCCACGCCTTCATGGGGTGGGATGGCCCGATCCTGACGGACTCCGGCGGTTATCAGGCGTTTTCCCTCGCTAAGCACGCCAAGATCGACGAAAGCGGCGTGCGGTTCCGGTCGGTGGTCGACGGCACCTTGCGCGATCTGACGCCCGAGGTCGCGGTGCAGATTCAAGAGACGCTCGGCGTCGACATCGCGATGGCGCTCGACGAGTGCATCGACAAGGATCGGGACCGCGCTGCCGTCGCAGCCAGCACGGCGCGGACCACCCGTTGGCTGCATCGGTGCGAGGCCGCTCGTCGTCACGCGGATCGCACCGCGCTGTTCGGTATCGTTCAAGGGGGGATGTTCCCCGATCTTCGCGCGGCGCACGCCCAGGAGCTCGCGTCGCTGGATCTCGATGGCTACGCGATCGGCGGGCTCAGCGTGGGAGAGGGCCACGCCCGGATGGTCGAGATGATCGAGGCCACGGCGCCGCATCTTCCGGCGAACAAAGTGCACTACTTGATGGGGGTCGGGCACCCGGTGGATCTGGTGGCGGCGATCGTGCGCGGCATGGATCTGTTCGACTGTGTGCTTCCGAGCCGCGCCGGACGGCATGGGCAGGCCTACACGAGCGAGGGACGGATCAACCTGAAGAACGCGGCGTACGCGGCCGACGCGCGGCCGCTGGCTCCGGGCAGCCCGGGCAGTCCAGGCGACGCGACGTCGCGCGGCTTCCTGCGCCACGGCTTCGCCGTCGACGAGGTGCTCGCCGCTCGGGTCGTCACGCTTCACAACCTATGGTTCTACCAAGATCTGATGCGACGGATGCGCGAAGCCATCGTCGCCGGGGACCGGGCCGCGATGGCGGCCCTCGCCGCGCGCGCCGCCACGTCGAGCCGGACGCGCGCCGCGGGTGAGTGCGCCGTGTCACCGCGGGTCTAGCCGATCGGGTTCCAAGCGATTAAAGGGGCCCGACGCGACGTCTGCCTTCAGGTGGCCGCTGCGCTTCGATCTCGACGATGCGGACGCGGCGACGCGGACGCCCCTCCGCGGCCCGCGGGCCGGCGAGGATGCCCCGATGGATGGCTTGTCCGGCCTGCTCCCCATGGCTGCCATGTTCGGCGTCATGTACTTCCTCATCCTGCGTCCCCAGCAGAAGGAAGCCGACGACCATGCGAAGATGATCGCGGCCTTGGTCCGCGACGATCGGGTGGTCACCGCCGGCGGGTTGCACGGGACGGTCGTGTCGGTGGCCGAGGGCACGGTGGTGCTCGCGCTGTCGCGGGGCGTCGAGGTCACGATCGAAAAGGGCTCTATCGCCCGCAAGCTTTCGGCTGGCGTTGACGCGCCGGCGTCCGCCTGAGGTCCTCCATGGAACGTGGCTACTGGGTCCGTCTTTTTGCCGTCCTCGGGCTCGTGCTCGGCTCGATCTGGGCGTTGTTGCCCTCGCTCCTCGGCGACGACGCAGCGTCCGAGGTCGTCGCGAGCGCCACCCAAAAGGCCGAGAAGGAGCCTTCGCTGGCGGTCTGGCTGCAGGCCTCCGACGGCACCGCCGATGAAGCCACCGTCGAGGCCGCCAAGGCGCGCGTCGCGGCGGCCGATTTTGCGGTCGACGGCGTCCAGGCCGACGGCGCGCGGCTCGAGGTCACCGTGCGCGCGGGCGTCGACAAGGAGGCGGTCGCCTCGCTGCTCCTCGCGCAGGGCGACGTCGCGCTGTACGGCGCCGAGGCGGTCGATGGCGGCGAGGTTCCCGCGGCCGACGACGCCGAGGGGAACGCGAAGATCGACGGCGCCAAGCCCGCCGCTGGCGCTGCGCCGCTCGGGATCGCTTGGACAGCGTTCGATGCCGCAGCTGGCACCGCCACCGCCTCGGGTCCATGGCCGAAGTCCGGCGCGCTCGTCGCGCTCGACGGGTCGTTCGCCGCGCGTGTCGATGCCAAGGGTGCGGTGAAGCCGCTCGCTTCGGCGCCTGCGCGTCAGGCCGCCGTTCGCGCCGCCTTGGCCGGTCCCAAGCTGCCCGAGCCCCTCTCGCGCTACGTCGCGTCCGAAGCGGCGCCGGCCGAGGAGCCCGCCAAGGCGGCGCAAGAGGTGGAAGCCACGGGGTGGCGCGCGCTGCTCCCGTCCGCCAAGCTCAACCTCGGCCTCGATCTGCAGGGGGGCATCGACCTCACGCTGCAGGTCGATCAGGACGAAGCGGTGTTCACCAAGGTGGCCCGCGACCGCACCGCGCTGCGGGATCAAGCGGCGCGCGACGGCCTCGCCCTCGAGATTCAGCGCGACCGCGCGCGTCCCGGACTTCGCTTCGGCACCGCCGACCTCGTCGCGCTCAAGGCGTGGCTGACCGGCGTCACCCGCGAGTACGAGTACGAGTCGTCTGTCCGCGAAGACGACGTCGAGTGGCACGTGTTCCGCCTCACCGAGGCCGTCGACCAGCAGATCCGCGCGCAGGCCGTCGAGCAGGTGCTCGAGACGCTCCGTAAGCGCGTCGACAGCACGGGCGTCAAGGAGCCGGCCATCGTCCAGATGCCCGGCGGGCGCATCAACATCCAGCTCCCGGGCGTCAAGGACGCGCAGGGCGCGATCGACGCGATCGGCACCCAAGCGATCCTCGAGTTCCGGCTGGTCGACGACGCCTTCGACTACGCGCAGATCGAGGCCGTCGTGGCCGCCGCGCGCGAGGCGCTCCCTGGCGAGCAGTTCCTCGACGACGCGCTCGTCGACGAGTGGCTGCACGATCAGGGCAAGCTGCCCGACGATCGTCGCCTGTTCTGGGAGTACGCCGAGTCCGCCGAGACCAAGTCCTTGGGCCGTTCCAACGCGATCGTCCTCAAGGAGCCCGTGCTGCTCACCGGTGCGGACGTGAACAACGCCGTCACCAACTGGGGCGCCACGCAGGAGCGCACGGTCGACCTCGAGTTCAAGCCGCAAGGCGCGTCGGTGTTCTGCGACGTCACCACGAACAACGTCAAGAAGCGTTTTGCGATCCTCCTCGACGGCCAGGTCCGCTCGGCGCCGCAGATCAACGAGGCGATCTGTGGCGGGCGCGCCCAGATTACGCTCGGCAACAGCTCGATGGACGCCGACGCCGAAGCGCAGACCCTCGCGCTCGTCCTGCGCACCGGTTCGCTTACCGCACCCGTCGACATCGGTGAGGTCCGCGAGATCGGCCCGTCGCTCGGGCGCGACGCGATTCAGTCCGGCGTGCGCGCCAGCCTGATCGGCGGCGCGTTCATCGCTGTCTTCATGCTGGCTTGGTACCGCTCCGCGGGGGTGGTGGCGATCATCGCGCTCGCGCTCAACGTGCTGCTCGTGTTCGCCTCGCT
Source organism: Alphaproteobacteria bacterium (assembly GCA_040382435.1). Taxonomy (GTDB): domain Bacteria; phylum Myxococcota_A; class UBA796; order UBA796; genus JBEIFN01. The sequence goes on along the minus strand of JBEIFN010000136.1, from coordinate 377 downwards.
CGCGATGTTCGGTGCCACGCTCACGCTGCCGGGCATCGCCGGTGTGGCGTTGACGGTCGGCATGGCGGTCGACGCCAACATCATCGTCTACGAGCGCATCCGAGAGGAGCTCGCGCTCGGGGTGAGTGCTCGAAAGGCGGTCGACACAGGCTTCGACAAGGGCGCGGTCGCCGTCCTCGACGGCAACCTCACCACCGCTGTCGCCGGCATCGTGCTCTACAGCTACGGCACCGGCCCGATCAAGGGCTTCGCCGTCACGTTGACGGTGGGCATTGTCACCACCCTCATCACCGCGCTCTTTGTCAGCCGGACCCTGATGGACATCCTCGGCCGGCGCTCGTCGTCGCGGCTGAGCATCTGAGGCGACCATGGATAAG
>JBEIFN010000135.1:0-6286 GCA_040382435.1 Alphaproteobacteria bacterium | reverse complement strand
CGTTCGGCTCGAGCCTTGCGATCGCCGATGTGGACGGCGACGGCGCAGACGACATCCTCGTCGGTGCCCCCGAGACCACGACCGGTGGCGTGTCGAAGGCCGGTAGCGCCTACCTGATCTACGGCGGCGCGCTGCCGGTCGAGAGCTACATCGCCCAGATGACGAGCACCTTGGTGTTCCGCGGCGCGGCCACCAGTCAGTACCTCGGCTCTTCGGTCGACGCGGGCGATATCGACGGCGACGGCAACGCCGACCTGCTGATCGGTTCGAAGAACAACAACAGCGGCAACGGTATGGTCGTCGTGCACTACGGCACGGGCACCCGCGCCACGGGCACCGCGACGCAGTCGGTCGTCATCAACGGCGAGGGTTCGGGCATGCAGCTCGGCAAGTCCGTTGCGGTCGTCGGCGACGTCAACGGCGACGGCTACGACGACTTCATGTCGGGCACCGAGCGCAACCGCGCTTACCTGTTCTACGGCGGCGCCACGCGGCGGACCACGGCCGGCCTGGCGGCGGCGTCGAACTACTACTTCGCGGGTATCTCGCTGCAGACCGCCGGTGACGCGGTGGCACGCGCCGGTGATGTGAACGGTGACGGCTACGACGACATGCTGATCGCTGCCGTCGGCGACGATGCGGCGGGTGCGAACTACGGCGCAGGCGTGCTCGTCTACGGCGCGCCGGACGCAACGTTCGATGCGCTTGACGTTGCCAAGGCCGTACCGCTCAAGGTCGAGAGCTTCGGTCGCGTCGCGTCCGGGTCCACCTTCCCCACCTACTCGGCGTCCAACCTTGGGATCCTCCAAGGCGCGTACCTCGCCGGGTCGGCGGCCCAGGATGGCGCCGGCGCTTCGCTCGGTGGCGGCCACGACATCAACGGCGACGGCGTGTCCGACATCGCGGTGGGCGTGCCCAACGGCGACCGCGACGCGGCCACGTTGTCCACGGGTAAGGCGGCGTTCCACATCGGCGACAACTACGGCACCGACCGGAACGACGTCGTGGCCTCTGCGGGTCAGACGCTCTACTACTGGGACTCGGACGCGGATCTCCACGCCAACGACGCTGGCAACACGTTCCTGTCTTGCCCGATGCACGCGCCGATCAGCTTCCGCGATCCTGCGAACCCGATCCGCCGCGGGATCGAGGTCGCGCTCGCGCCGGCACTCGACGACTGCAATGACGCCAACTACCTGATCTACCCGGGCGCGCCCGAGTCGAACAACGACGGCGTCGACAACGACTGCGACGGCTTCGACAACATCAACCGTCGTCCCGAGCTGCGTCTCGAGATCACGCCCGCCGTCCCGGTCACCGACTCGGTGCTCACCGTGGTGGTCGATGCGACCGACCCGGATGGAGACACGCTCACGACCACCTTCAAGTGGTTCGTCGACAACAACGATGGCCTGGGCCCTGTCCAGATCATCGGCGTCACCGGCGATACGCTGATCGGTAACTTCGGTAAGGGCGATCTCGTCTCGGCTGAGGTCACGGTCGATGACGGTCGCGGGCTTACCGCCGTGAAGACGGAGACGGTCGAGATCGCCAACTCGGCGCCGGTCCTCACCTCGTGCCAGATGATCCCGTCGCAGGGCGGCGTCGGCACCGACTTTACGGCGGTCGCCGCCGGTCTGTTCGACCCCGACGTCGAGGACGCCGCCAACGCGTACATCAATGTCCAGTGGCAGATGCGGTTCGGCCCGATCTGGTCCGATATTCCGGGCGAGACCGGCCTGACGATGCAGTCGTGCATCGAGCGCGCCACGCCGGGTAGCCCGTACAACTGCCGCCGCGGCAACATGCTGCGCGCGACGTGCACGCCGACCGACGGCCAGACCGAGGGCATCGAGTACGCATCGGCGTCGCTCACGCTCACGAACCAGCCGCCGCTGATCGACACGTGCACGATTTCGCCGGGTTCGGTCGATACGGTCACTGAGCTCTCGCTCACCAACGTCGGCCAAGATCAGGATCTGGACCTGTTCACGACCGAGCAGGTGTGGGTGAAGAACGGCGTCGAGATGCCGACGCAGACGACGCTGACGCTCGCCGCCTCGGAGTCGGAGCACTTCGACGTGATCAACGCTCGCTGCCGCGCCACCGACGAGCTCGGCTTGGCCGGCGACTGGGTCACGTCGGCGCCGGTGACGATCCTCAACACGGCCCCGACCGCGCCGACGATCGATCTCACCCCGAACACCCCGAAGTCGAACGAGAATCTGCTCGTTACGGTCACGGGTGCGTCGTTCGACCTCGACGGCGACACGATCTACTACGACTTCTACTGGACGAAGAACGGCGCGCCGTTCTCGAACCCGACCTACCCGACCGATCAGGATGACGTCCTCGCGGCGTACACCACGCGGTCCGAGGTGTGGGAAGTCACCGCGGTCGCCACCGACCAATGGGCCGATGGTGGCTCCGATGTCGACAGCGTCACGATCGGCAACACCGAGCCTGTGGTGGTGTCCGCGGTCATCACGCCGGGCGTCCCCAAGACCACGAGCGACCTGACGGTTGCGGGTGTGGGCTGGTACGACGACGACGCCGACCCCGAGCTGTACCAGGTCCGCTGGTACAAGAACGGGACGCTGCTGCCGCCGCAGTCGCCTGACCCGATGGTGGTCGACGACAGCGTCATCGTCCGCGGTGACGTCGTCTACGCCGAGCTGACCGCGATCGACGCGTACGGTGTGGGCAACACGGTCGTGGCTCCCTCGGTCACGGTCATCAACACCGCGCCGACGGCTCCGGTCATCGCGATCACGCCGTCCACGCCGGGTGAGAACGACGCCCTGACCTGCAACTTGGTCACGGCTTCGGCCGACCCCGACGGCGACACGGTCACCTACACCGTCGCTTGGTACCGCAACGGCGTGTTGATGCCGGGCTTCACCTCCTCGACGATGCCCGCGACGGAGACGACGTACGCCGACAGCTTCTACTGCACGGCGCTCCCGAACGACGGCTACGAGAACGGCGACATCGGCACCAGCCCGGCGGTCACGATTCAGGACCTCAACGCGCCTCCGGCGCCTGTGGTCAGCTCGATCGCTCGTTACATCAACGAGACGTCGGCGACGGTGGCCGGTAGCTGTGTGTCGGGCTCGCTCGACTGCAACTCGGTCCAGATCAGCTGCAACAACGGCTCCACGACCGCCACCTACAACGTGGCGTGCACGGCGAACGCGTTCAGCCAGGTCGCGGCGGTGGATCGGGGTACGACCACGACGTGCTCGGCGGTCTGCATCGACTCGAGCAACAACACGTCGTTGGCTTCGAACAGCGTCGTCACCGAGTCGTGCAACCCCTACGACGCCTACGAAGGCTCGGGCACCTATGGTGACTCGTCCGCCTCTCCGATCGCCGAGTGGACGACGCTCGCCGACAACAACAGCACCTCCATCTCGATCGTCGGCAACATCGTGAACACCGACTCTCGCGACTGGTACAAGATCACCACGTCCGACAACGCCGTCGCCGACGCTGCGGCCGGGGTGAACGCCTACAAGTTCGAGATCGTCATGGGCACGGGCGGCACGGATTACGACATCCTCGTCCGCAAGGGGCTGTCGTCGGCCACCGCGGCCTGTGTCGGCACCAGCTACAACGACTACACCGACGACTTCTATGACCGCGGCGACGCCCTCAACCACGTCGTCCCGGCCGACCGCAACCGCTGCACGTCGAACGGTTCGGGCACCTGGTATCTGTACAACGAGTGCCAGAGCTTGGCTTCGGACTACTGGATCGAGGTCTCCCGCCCCGTCGGCACGAACTGCCAGCACTACGGCATGACGATCTACAACGGCCGTCCCTGATCGGTCGTGAGGATCACTGACGGCGGCGCCTCGGCGTCGCCGTCTTTGCTTTTGGATCCTAAGACGGGGCGACGGGTGGTTTTGTGGGCCCGTTTCCGTCCCAGGGGCAATGTCTGCAGCCGAGCCGGCAGCAGTGGCCCCGGCGGAGCAGCGCGGCGCGCGTCATCACGAACAGTCCGGTGATCGGGTCCAGGTAGCCGGCGTCGCCGCGACGATCCGCCACGTCGTGGGCGCGCCGCTGGGCCGGTGTGAGGTCTTCGGGAGGAGGGGGCATGGGATTCGAGCTCGATGGGTGGCGCACATCGGTGTTGGGTATCGCGCCGGACGTTGCGCCGGACGTGGCGGATGCGTTCCTCGCGCTGTTGGACGGTTCGCCCTCGCCCGCGAGCCGTGGCCAGATGGAACCGGGCCACCTGACGGCGTCCGCCTTTGTTCTGGCGCCTGACGGTACGGGCCTACTGCTCATCGATCACGTCGCCCTGGGGCTTTGGCTTCAGCCTGGTGGACACGTTGAAGCGGACGCGTCACCCATGGCGGCCGCGGCGCGAGAGGCCGTGGAGGAGACGGGCGTTACGCTCGCAGGCGGAGAGGTGATCGATCTCGACGTCCACGACATCCCGCCGCGTCCGTCTCGGGGGGAGGCGGCCCATCGGCATTACGACGTTCGCGTCGCGTTCCACGCCGTCGGGTGGGCGCTCGATGCATCTGCAGACGGTGGGGTCCGGGCAGCGCGTTGGGTCACTTGGGCCGAGCTCGATGCCGTCGAAACCGACGCGTCCGTTCGTCGGACGGCGGCCCGGCTTCGAGCCTGGGCGGTCAGTGCAGGTCGTCCTCGTCCACCAGGGTGAACTCGGGGATCGTGGCGTCGAACCGCGTGCCGTCGGAGCGGAGCATCAAATAGCTCCCCTTCATGGTGCCCAGACCGGACTCGAGCTGGCACCACGACGAGTACGTGTAGGTCTCGCCGGGGTCGAGGACGGGTTGTTCACCGACGACGCCTGGCCCCTGGACCTCTTCGACCTCGCCGGATGCGTGTCGAATGATCCAGTGCCGCGCCACGAGCTGCACCGCGAGCTCGCCGTGGTTGCGGATGCGCACCGTGTACGAGAAGACGAACTCGCGCTTGGCACGGTTGGAGTGTTCGGGGACAAACCGGCTCCGGATGCTGACCTCCAGGCCGTCGGTGGTCGCCGTCGTTACCGTCGTCTCCATGGCCTGCTCCCCAGCGTGCGCAGCGCCTTGAACGGCCCGCGCTTGTGCCTTACCATCATGGCGGCAAGGGGGCAGCGTCGGGATGTACGACGAACTCGAATGGGATGACCGTCTACGGTTGCTGCGCTTCGCGTGCTCGTTCGCGTGGGCCGATCTGCGTGTCGGCGAGGGGGAGCGCGCTTGGCTCGAAGGCCTGATCGATGCGCTGGAACTCGACGAGGAGAGCCGCGAGCAGGCTGAGGCTTGGCTGGAGCACCCGCCCGGCGAAGAGGCGCTGGATCCCGCGGAGATCCCCGAGGCGCAGCGTCAACTCTTCCTTGATGTCCTGGGCCGGATGGTGGTCGCGGACGGCTCCGTCGACCCGATGGAGCTCGAGAGCTACGCGCTCCTCGCCCAATTGCTGGGCGAGGGCGAGAACGAGTGACGCCGTGAGCGCCGGGACACGCGGCGCGGCCTGGAAGGCGCCCCGCAGGGTCGGTGTCCCGTTGAGCGAACGCGACGCGCCGGTGATCGCGATGGCGGTCAGCAGCGATGGCCACTATGGAGGCCTCCTCCGCGGCGATGGCTGGGTGGAGCAAGTCGACCTCGAAGCAGGCGTCACCGTCGTCGAAGGGTGGCATGCGGGCGCCGTCGCGCTGGCCTTGTCCCCGTCTGCCTTGGTGACTGTGGACGCGGATGAAGCGGGATGGTGGACGCGTCGGGCTGCGGCCCCCGATGCTCGGGTCCCGCACGGCTTGCCCCGCGTCGAAGGGGCTGCGTCGGTGGACCTCGGCGCGCACGTGGTCGTGTGGGGGAGCGGTCGCTGGGGCGCGTGGCGGACGCTGACGAAGCGTCCGGTGGCGTCCGGCACCTACGACGGCGTCGCCGACGCGGGCCTAGGCCATGCGTGGGCTTGGGATGGCGCGAACGTCGTGCGCTTGGTCGGCGCAGGACCGGTGCCGTGCGGTGTGGCGTCCCGGGGCATGGCCGCGGCACGTGCCTGGCTCGTCGGTGCGGACGTCGGCTGGACGGTCGATGGTCGGCCCTTCGCTGGCCCCCCTCCGACAGCCTGGGTCGCGCCGGGCATCGACGTGCTGTGGGCGCTGCAGGATGGCGTGTTGACGCGCTGGTCGGCGGCAGGCAGCACCACGGTCGCGGACGGCATCGTCGGGATGAGGCCCCACCCGAGTGACCGCTACGCTCTGGTCGTGGATGCGCGGGGCGCCGTGTCGCTGCTGGACGCAGAGCCGGACGCGTAGCCCGATCGT
>JBEIFN010000134.1:0-6290 GCA_040382435.1 Alphaproteobacteria bacterium | reverse complement strand
GGTCGTCTGACCTCACCGCGGCCCCTTCAGGGCCTGCGAGCCGACGGCCGCGACGGGCTTCACCGCGACGGTCTGCTCGGTGTCTTCTGCGACATCGACGACACGCTGACCTGGGAAGGACGGCTCGTCCCCGCGGCGTTCGCGGCGTTGGACGCGCTGCAGCGCGCCGGACTCCGCGTGGTCCCCGTCACCGGACGTCCCGCAGGTTGGGCCGACCCGATCGCGCGCCAATGGCCCGTCGACGGCGTTGTGGCCGAAAACGGTGGTCTTTGGTCATACTTTCACGAAGGCCGGCTCGTCACCGAATACCTTCAGACCGCCGAGACGCGCCGCGCCAACCGCGAGCGACTCGACGCCCTCGCCGCCGTCATCCTCGACGCCGTACCCGGTGCCGCCTTGGCGTCCGACCAAGCGTACCGCGCCCTCGATCTCGCGATCGACTTTTGCGAAGACGTTCCCGCGCTCTCCCGCGGCGACATCGACCGCATCGTGGCGCTGTTCGAGGCCGCCGGAGCGACGGCCAAGGTGTCGAGCATCCACGTCAACGGCTGGTTCGGGACGTTCGACAAGCGCACGGGCTGTCAGCGCCTGGCACAGCGCCTGTGGGACATCGACCCGTTCGAAGCTCCGGAGCGTTGGTTGTTCGTCGGCGACTCCGCCAACGACGCGCCGATGGTCGCGGCGTTTCCGAACGCCGTCGGCGTCGCCAACGTCGCCGCCTTCCTCGACCGGATGGACGCTTGGCCCACCTTCCTGACCGATGCGCCCGGCGGACACGGTTTCGCCGAGCTCGTCACGCACCTGCTCGGCGAGCCATCGACGCGCCCGACTTGACGCCGGGGCGTTCAGGGGCGACCCGATCCTAGGGAGGCACGATGGCCGGCCGCGGCAAGCCCTCATCGCGAGACGACGACCTCGAAGGCGGACGCGCACGCCGCGACGCCGAGGAGGCCGACAAGGCCGACAAGGCCGACAAGGCCGACAAAGCCGGGCGTGGCGACGCCGACGTCGACGCTGGCCCGGCGTCCGCGCTCGGAGGCAACAGCCTCGCCGCGGAGCGCTTGGGGGCCGAGACCGACGTCATGGACCGACGGCGAGCAGAAGCACGCGCCGCCCCGAGCCATGGCGGCGACCCTGTGGACGGCGACGACGGCGACGGGCTGGGAGCTGGCGAGCCCGACGAAGGCGGGTGGAGTGCCGCGAACGGCTTCGGCGATCCCGGTTGGGTGCCCCAACCCTCCCCCGCAGGACCCGCGCCACAGCCGGCCGCTTGGTTCGCCGACGCGGAGGTCGACGCTTGGCGCCGGGAGTCGCGCCTCGCCGAGCTCGACCCGCTCGCCCCGGCGCTGCCGACGGGCGTCCGGCCGTTCCCCGAACCGTGCGACCACGTCGCTGCCGAGGCCGCTGGGTCTTGGGCGCGCGCCGTCGCGGCGTCGCTGCCGCACGACGACGTCGGGACGTTGCTGCGGTGGTGGATCGGCTCAGGCACGCACCTGCTCGGCCCCGCCACGGGCTCGCGCGGCGCCCGCGAGCTCCGCGTCGTGGCGATCGCCGCCCTGGCCCTCGATCCACAGCCCCACGGAGACGCCGACGGCCTCGCGTTGGAGCTGATGGCCGTCCGACATGGACCCGACCAGCTCGAGCTCGCCTTGGCGGCCGACGCCACGCGGCCTTCGAGCACGGTCGCCCTTCTCACCGACTACGTCGACGCGACGCCCGGCCCGGCGGCGACGCTGCCTCACGACGACCCGGCTGACGGTTTGATGGCGTCGTGGGTGGAGCGACTCGCGTTGCGCTCGGGCAGCACGTGGCGCGACGGCGGCGCCCGTGAGGCCGAAGGACCCCGTTGGCTGCACGTCGCGCCCGAGGAGAAGGCTCGCCAACGCCGCGAACACCTCGCCAGTCTCGGCATCGGGCTGTTCCGCGACGCTCTCCGGACCCGCGTGCGGGTCGGTGGGTGGGGCCGCGAGATCGCGCGGCTGGCGCGCCCGCGCGTCGGGGCCCGCCTCGATGGCGACATCTTGGCGCTCGCGAACGCGGTCGACGTCCGTACGAGCCAGATCATCGCCGGTTTGCAGCAGCTCGGCGCCGGCTTGATGAAGCCGCCCTACCTCGATGAAGACACCGCGCGCGACCTGCTCCACGGACTCGTCGACGACCTCGACGCGCTGGTCGCCGGGGTGCCTTGGTACTTCGCGCAGTGGACGCGCGTGCTGACCTCAGATGTCGCGCTCCCCCCGACGCCCAAACCCGCACCGGCCGACGCGTTGAGCGATGCCCTGCGCGTCGGTCGACCCGACCGCGCCCGACGTCTGCTCGGCCCGTCCAGCCCGCTCCACGCCCTGCTACCACCCCTGACCAGCGACGCGCTCGAAGCGGCCCGCCCCCACCTGCCCGTCCCGCTCGACGCCATCGCCGACCTGCTCGTCGGGCCGATCGCGCTCGCCGAGGGCCGCCTCGACCGTGCGCGTGCCGCCGCCCAACGAAGCCAAGCGCGCGCCCTCGCGCGAGGCTCGTCCATCCTGCTCGCCGAGTCCACGGTCCGGATGGCCGATGTCCTCGAGCAGACCGAAGGGCCCGAAGCCGCCGACGCACACCTCGCGGGCAACGCCGCCCGCCTGCTCGCGTCGGGCGCCGTCGCTTGGGCAGGACGCCTCACCGACCGGATGAGCTGAGCGGCCTCAGGGCGCGGTCGGGGAACCGAACAACTGGACGCCGATCTCCCACAGCCCGTCGACAGGCGCGCCGCTGGTGTCGGTCATCGGCTGCGCGCTGCGAATCGCAAGGTCGACCGTCCCTTCCGGTAACCCGAGACCCGCGAGGAGATCCCCCGTCCCGAGGATGTCCGCCAGATCGAACGACGTCACACCGCCGAGCAAGCCGAGCAGTCCCGACAGCGTGGTGCCGAGCTGGGCGACCACAGCGTCCTCGTCCTCGACCGACGCACCGTAGGCGAGGAGCTTGCCTTCGGGTGCCGCGATCGCGAGGTTGACGGCGGTTCCTTCACTCACCTCGACGCCGACCTCCAGCGCGAGGCTCGCGACCAGCCAGTCGGTGCACACCGACTCGCCCTCCTCGAAGGTCCCGAACCGAAGCTCCGCCTCGGGGAGGTAGATGCCGACCAAGGCATCGCCCGCGGTGAACCTCGCCAGCTTCAGGTCACCCGGGGTCAGCCCGATGCACCAGCCGTACGCGTCCGGCGCCTGATCGCCGCCGGGGAGCGTCTTGACGATGTTGCCCACAAAACCCGCGATGAAGCCAGGCAGTTGAAGGTCGAGATCGAGCAGCGCGAGCAGGTCGGAGTCGAGGAGCACCTGAAGGAGGGCCTCATGCACCGCGACCGAGAGATCGGCGGGGCCGTCGGCGAAGTCGCCCGTCGGGTAAGGGGTCTCGCCGGGCGTGCTCGGCGCGGGCTCATCGAGGCCGACGCCGAACGAGAGCGCGACGCCCGCATCATCGGTGACCAGCCCGTTGGTCTTGAGCGCGACCGTCGTGCCCAACAGGTCGAGCTCGAGATCGAGCGGTGCCCCGAGCGTGAGATCCTGCAGGTCGCTCAGCGTACCTGCGAGCAAGTCGGTGAGGAGCTGGCCGAGATCGACGGCACCCGCGATCAGATCGGCAAGCCAGCCAAAGCCGAGCGCGCCGATCGCGACCTCCGGGGGATCGAAGGCGATCACGGGATCGCCGAAGGCGAGCGCGAGCGCCCCCGTGGGATCGACCGACGGCACGATCGGCAGGTCGACCGCGATCGTCGGGAACGTGAGCGTCGCTGGGATCGCGAACGGGACGCCGAACACCTCGCCCGACGCTTCGAGCGTAAAGACCAGGTCGGTGATGCCGATCGAGGCCGTCAGGCCCGCCGACGATGCGACGAGATCGACCGCGATCGGATCCCGGGAGACCTCCGTGAGCGCCAACACCGTCCCGCCCAGATCGATCGGCGGAAACGCGGCGGTGATCGCCTCCGGCGCGAGCGCTGCGTCGAGCGTGGCGCCGAGGACCGTCGCAAGTCCCTCCAGCCCCGTCTCGGTCAACCGCAACGTGAGGCCGTTCGTCCAGGACAGCCGGGGATCGGTCCCGTCCCAGACCAGGATCCGTGCTTCTTGGTGTTGACCGTACAGGTCGGCCGTCACGTCGATGAAGCGGTACGCGTGCTCGACAGGCACAGCGACCGAGAAGCTGCCATCGTCGTCGGCCCGCACGCGCTCGCCCTCGACGTACAGCACCGTCTCGGGCGCGCTGACCCGTCCTGTCACGAAGACATCGCCGTCACCGACGAATTGCCCCCGGGTCGGGGACGTGATCTCGAGCGTCAGCGTCGGGATCTCGTAGGTGTCGAGCGTGCCACCGGTCTGGCAGGCGACGAGGGTGGCCGCGACGGGGAGGAATGCGCGCATGGGGCCTCCAGGCCCGACCTCGTATCGTCCGCGGCGGTGATCGGCCCGCGAACGCGCGTGGGGTTACGGGCGGCGGTCAGGAGGGACCATGTACGACGATGCCCTGCGCGCCAGCCTTCAGTCCGAGCTCGACGCCATCGCGGCCGCCGGGACGTTCAAGCGCGAGCGCGTCATCGCCAGCCCGCAGTCCTCGACGATCCGCCTGCAAGATGGCCGCGAGGTGCTCAACTTCTGTGCCAACAACTACCTCGGGCTCGCCGACGACGGCGCGCTGATCGCCGCAGCGCACCGCGCGCTCGACAGCCACGGCCTCGGTCTGGCCAGCGTGCGCTTCATCTGCGGCACCACCGACCTGCACAAGCAGCTCGAGGCCGCCATCGCGACCTTCCACGGCGCGGAGGACACGATCCTCTACGCCGCCTGCTTCGACGCCAACGGCGGCCTGTTCGAGCCGTTCTTGACGGCCGACGACGCGATCGTCAGCGACGAGCTGAACCACGCCTCGATCATCGACGGCATCCGGCTGAGCAAGGCGGCGCGGTACCGCTTTCGCCACGACGACCTCGATGACCTCGCGGCCAAGCTCGACGAGGCGCGCGCCAAAGGCGCCCGCCGCATCCTGATCAGCACCGACGGTGTGTTCTCGATGGACGGCGACGTCGCCCGGCTCGACGCGATCTGCGACCTCGCCGACCGTTTCGGCGCGATGGTCCACGTCGACGAGTGCCATGCGACCGGGTTCTTCGGTCCCACCGGGCGCGGCAGCGCCGAGCACCGCGGCGTCCTCCACCGCATCGACCTGATCACGAGCACGATCGGCAAGGCGCTCGGCGGGTCGGTCGGCGGCTTCACCACGGGCCGCAAGGAGCTGATCGGCCTGCTCCGCCAGCGGTCGCGGCCCTATCTGTTCAGCAACACGCTGCCGCCGGCCGTGGTCGGTGCCGCGCTGGCGGTCTTCGAGCGTCTGAGCGCTTCCACAGCACTCCGGGACCAACTCGCTGAGAACACCACGTTCTTCCGGACAGCGATGACCGCGGCGGGCTTTCAGATCCGGCCTGGCGAACACCCGATCGTGCCCGTGATGCTGGGCGACGCTGCGCTCGCGAGCCAGATGGCCGACCAACTCCTCGACGAGGGCATCTACGTGATCGGGTTCTCGTACCCCGTGGTGCCGATGGGCAAGGCGCGCATCCGCGTGCAGGTCTCTGCGGCGCACACGCCCGCCCAACTCGAACACGCTGTCCGGGCCTTCACCCAAGTGGGTCAGCGCCTCGGCGTCCTCTCGTAACGCCCACACGCCTTGGTCAAGTCCCGAAACGGCCCTGCTGGTAATCCCGGATCGCTTCGTGGATCTCGGCGTTGGTCGTCATCACGAACGGGCCATACTGCACGATCGGCTCCCGCAGCGGACGCCCGACGAGCAGCAGCGCGCGACCGCCGCTCGGACCGCCCGTCAACACGATCTCGTCCCCCGCGCCGAGGACGGCGAGGTGCCGGTCCGCGACCGGTTCAGAGCCACCCGCGCACACCGACCCCTCGAATGCATAGAAGAACGCAGTGTCCTCTGCACGGACCGGGAGGCGGATCGAGACGCCCGCCGGTAGCGTCGCATCGAGCATCGTCGGGTCCGTCGCCTTCGAGGCGACCGGACCGGTCACGCCAGCGAACGCCCCCGCGATCACCTTGACGCGGGCGCCGTCTTCGGTGGCGATGACCGGCATCGCTTCTGGCGGCAGGTCTTGGTAGGCCGGCGCGCACATCTTGTCGGCGGCAGGCAGGTTGATCCAAAGTTGAAACCCCGACATCCGACCTTCGGCCTGCTGCGGCATCTCCTAATGGATGTTGCCGCGCCCCGCCGTCATCCACTGCACCGACCCCGCCACCAGGTTGCCC
>JBEIFN010000133.1:0-6346 GCA_040382435.1 Alphaproteobacteria bacterium | reverse complement strand
CACAGGCCGAGGAGTTCAACCTCGTATCGACGATCGCCCAGACGGCGACGCAGCTCGGCGTCGCGTTGCCGCTCGAAACCGGCCCCCACGCCGGTGCGGTGACGCCGTGAGGGTCGCCGCCGTCGATGTGGGCACCAACAGCGTGCACCTGCTCGTCGCCGAGGTCAGCAGCGACGGCGAAGTGCGTCCGATCGACGCCGCGCGCCACCAAGTCGAGCTCGGTTCGGGCGGTCTCGACGCCCATCAGCTGACCCCGGCGGCGTTCGACCGCGGCGTCGAAGCGCTGACCAAGATCGCAGAGACCGCCCGGCGGTTCGAGGTCGACGACATCACGGCCGTCGCGACGAGCGCGGTCCGCGAAGCCGCCAACGGCCCGCAGTTCGTCCGGGCCGTCAAAGAGGCCGCTGGCATCCACCTGCGCGTGATCCCCGGCACCGAAGAGGCGCGGCTGGTCTACCTCGGCGTGCGCTCCGCGCTCGACCTGACGAAGGGGCCCGCGCTCCTCGTCGACATCGGCGGCGGCAGCACGGAGTTCATCCTCGCGGACGGGGACGGCCCCAAGACGGTGGCCTCGCTGCACCTCGGCCACATCCGGCTCGCCGAACGGTTCCACCGCGACGACCCGATCACGCCCGACGGTCGACAAGCGCTCAAACGGCACATCAAGGCCGAGATCGCGCCGCTCGTCGCACGGCTGCCGCCCGGCTGCTTCGGCAGCTTCATCGGCACATCGGGCACGGCGCGCGCCGCGACGCGCATGGCGAATGCCCTCGCAGGCCGCGCGCTCCCCAAGCACGACGAAGGGCATGTCACGACGCGCAAGGCCCTCGACCGGCTCCTCGAGGAGCTCGCGCAACGGCCGCGTGCGGCGTTTGACGAGCTCCCCGCGTTCGACCCTCGCCGCCGCGCCACGCTGTTCGCCGGCGTCACGCTGCTCCGAGAGATCATGAAGGCGACCGGCGCCACCGAGCTGACGACGTCGGAGCGTTCGCTGCGGGAGGGGCTGATCGAGGACTGGATCCGCCAGCATCGGCCCGAGCTGGAGATCAGCCGCACGCTCCAGACGCCGCGAGAGCGCACGGTCGAGCTGACCCTCCGCCGCTTTGGCGCCGACCGCCTGCACGCCGAGCAAGTCGCCCAGCTCGCCGAGCGCCTGTTCGACGGGACAGCGCGGCTCCATGACCTCGGGGCCTCCGACCGGTTGTTGCTGCGCGAGGCGGCCTTGCTGCACGACATCGGTCACCACATCTCCGGCGAGGACCACCCCAAGCACGCGCAGTACTTGCTCAAGCACATTCCGCTGCTCGGCTTCACCGCGCCCGAGGTCGCTGTCCTCGCCAACGTCGTCCGGTACCACAGCCGGAGCGTCCCACGGTCCAAACACACCGACTTCGCCGCGCTGACGGCGACCGACCAGCGACGGGTACGCATCCTCGCCGGTCTGCTGCGGATCGCCGACGGGCTCGACCGCTCGCACAGCCAGCCGATCTCCGACCTGCGCGTCGAGACGGCACGCGGAACCGTTCAAATCCGTGCCCTCGCCCACCTCGACGCCGATCTGGAGCAGTGGGAGGTGGACCAGCGCGTGGACCTGCTCGCCGACGTGCTCGGCCGCCCGGTCACCGTCGTCGTCCAGCCCGAGGATGTGCGGGGATGAACGAGGTGCAAGCCCTTCTCACGCTGCGCGGGCTCAAACACCTGCCCCGCGCCGGTTGGGTGCGCGTGGGCGTCGAGGCCCCCGAGTCGGTCGCGGCGCACAGCTGGGGCGTCGCGCTGTGGGTCCTCACACACCTCCCGCCGGGGCTGGATGTGGGGCGCGCGCTGGCCTACGCCGTTCTGCACGACGTCGCCGAGGCGATCGTCGGCGACATCACGCCCTACGACGGCGTGTCTCCCGAACGCAAAGCCGCGCTCGAACACGACGCCGTTCGCGAGCTGCTCGCTGCATGGCCCGACCTCATCACGCTCTGGGAGACGTATGAGGCGCAGGCCGACGACGAGGCGCGCTTCGTCCGCCAGCTCGACCGGGCCGACATGGCGTGGGAGGCGACTTGCCTCACGCGCGACGGCGCCGGTGACCTGTCGGCGTTCCATGAGAGCGCCGGCCGGGTCGTCACCGACGCGACGCTGAGCGGGCGACTGTCCCAACTCCGCGACGCCGTCGACGATTCCCACGAACTCGTCGTAGAATCCACGCTCAGGAGGCCGCGATGACGCTCGGCATGTCGCTTTGGCTCGCAGCCATCCCGACCCTCGCGCACGCGATCACGATGAACCTCGTGAGCACGACGACGATCACCTCGGCGATCTCGGTGGACGAGTACCGGCTCCCGTCACCTGGCACTGACCTGTACGTCGCCAGGATCAACCTTTGCACCCAGGGGATCTACCTCGACGCCGACCGGTTCAGCACCAGTTTCGAGTCCACGGGGACCTTCGCGTCGGGCGTCGGCGCGACCTTGGCGGTCAACGGTGACTTCTACGCGACCGGGCCGACGCGCGTGTACGGCGAGGCGATGGGCGGTGGGGTGCGGTGGCCCACGCTCAACTCCGGTGCCGGGACCGAGTACAGCGGCGAGTGGTACTACGGCGATTACGGCTGGATCGGATTCGCCCACGACGCGGTCGTCTACACGCACGCAGGCTGGGTCAAGGACAACGCGGCGCAGTTCGGCGGCAACCTCGGCGGCTGGTCGCCCGCGACGAAGCGCCCCACGCCTCCACCCGGCATGTTGGCGATCGCCAGCGGGTTCCCCGAGGTCGTCGTCGAGGGCCAAGCACGCACGTGTTCCAGCCCGACGGCGTCGAGCTGCTTCCCCGAGCGTTCGGACATGCGCGCACGTCACCCGCGAACGGCGATCGGCGTGACCCAAGACCTCCAGACGCTGTTCCTCGTCGTGGCGGATGGACGCACGAGCAGCAACGCCGGCCTCTACGGGAGCGAGCTCGCCGACGTCATGGGGCAGCTGGGCGCTTACGAAGCCTTCAACCTCGATGGCGGTGGTTCCAGCCAGATGTGGGCGAGCGGCGGGCGTGGCTACCTCAACGACGTCAACGGCAACAACTACGGCAGCGGAACGCGCTCGGTGCTCAACCACTGGGGCGTCCAGACGCAGAACAGCGCGCTGCGCCCGTCGCGTCCCGGCCATTGCGTCACGGCGTCCCCTTGCGGCGTACTGCCGCCGGCTGGCGGCACGATCGACGACAGCGACCTCTGCGCGCGACGGTTCGGCGCCGAGAGCACGTGGCGACCCGTCAGCGTGGGCGTCGGCGGAAGCGGCCGATGGACCAACGCCTTCGCGAGCGACGCGCCCGACAACTGGGCTTGGTGGCGGCTCGACTTCGAGCAGGCGGGGACGTACCAGGTCGAGGTCAGCACCGACCCGACGTATTCGATCCACAACGACGTCCGATACGAGATCCGACATGATGGAACCTCGACCTTCGTCGAGTTCGATCCGACGGGGCCGGGCCAGTGGAAGACCCTGGGGACGTGGGACTTCGCGGCAGGGCCCGACCAGTGGGTCGCATTCTACGACGACGAGACCTCCTCGCCCGGTTCCAACCAGCACATCTTCCTCGACGCCGTTCGCGTGACGCGGGTCGGAGGGTGGTGCGGCGACGCTACGTGCGACGCGGGCGAGGCGTGCGCGTGCACGAGCGACTGTCCCGTCGTCGCCGAGGTTCCCGGCAACGGCGCCGACGACGACTGCGATGGCACCGTCGACGAGACGCCGCCGCCGCCCGACACCCCGGACCCACCGCCGGATACGCCCGAGCCGCCCACCGATACGCCGTCCGATACGCCCTCGGATACGCGGCCCCCCGACCCCAGCGACACGCCCAGCCCCGGCGACACGCCCGGCGGCGGACCCGGCGTCTCCTTGCCGGACTCGGCCGACCCCGACCGGGACACGGCCGCTGGCGGGGGTCCGGCAGGGATCGATCCCGGCGGCCTGATCCCGACCGGCGGCACGTGCACCGGTTGCGATGCCACGTCGCCCGGCCCCACCGCTGGTCTGTTGCTCGTCGCCTGGGCGGTCGCCGCTCGGCGGCGCCGCACGGGGCCTTGTCTGATGTAACCGAGAGGTTGAAAACACCTTCGGTGTCAAGGTATGGTCGGCTCGGAGAGAGCCATGCCCCATCTACTGTCCGTCCTACGACCGGTCACTCTCGGCAGTAAAGCAGTCCGCCCACGTAGGTCTTGGCTCCGAGCGCTGCCATTCGCATACCTCGTCGCATCGAGTGCCGGATACACCGCCGAGTCCGACACACTCAACGAGAAACTGTCGACCATCGACGCCTTTCTCGCCCGAGAGAACTGTGCCGGCGCACAACAACGCGCTGAGGTACTCGCGAGCGAGTTCCCCAGCTCACCAGCACCGTGGCTGCGGATGGCGCGTGCCCGAGTGTGTAGCGGCGACGGACGGGGCGCCCGAGATGCCACGGCAGAGTATCTGAAGCGCGGAGGCGACCCTTCGGCCGTCGCCCCCATCGAATCCGTGCTCGCCCGATGGCCGTTCCGGTATGAGGTACGAACGTCCGAGGGTGTACTCCAACACGGAGCTGTCGAGTCCGGCATCGTCAACGTCGACCTCAAGATGTACCTTCCGCTACCGGAGGCGCCGGAGGTTCGCGTCACGGGTAGCCTTCCGCAGATCCCCGAATCGAAGCGCTTCCTGACGCAACAGGTGACTCTCGATCCCGCGCGCCACCCTGCGGTCGCCGCGTGGCGCGCCATCGAAAAAGAGCGCCCCTCAGCAACAGTGCGCACGACCGTTGGCGGCGTTCTTGGCACGATCGGCGTGAGCGCGCTGATCACGTCCTGTGTCTTTGCGCAAACGAGCGCGAACGCGGACCGAGCCGCCATGGCGATCACCAACCCAGCCGAAGGCGAGGCGTACTACGCCGCAGACAAACAAAGGCGGCTAGGAGCACGCGTAGCTGTCGGCACGTCGATTTCGGGAGCCCTGCTCGTCGCTGCCGGAGTCGCGCTTCCGTATGAAGCACTGACGAAAAGCGCGAAGTTGCGTGCGGCCTACCGCGAGGCGCTCACAACGCCTGTCCATCCACTCACTATTCTCACCGCACCATGACGGGTGAACGAGTGAAATTCCTAATCTTCTTGCCTTTGTTCGCGACGGCCTGTTTCGTCGAAAATCCTCTCGACCAAGATGGCGATAGCGACGGATTTTCACCGTTTGCCGATGATTGCGACGATGCTGATGCTCGTACGTACCCCGGAGCCGCAGCGCAAGAGTCCGCGACCAAGTGTATGAAAGACGCTGACCAAGATGGCTGGGCCGACCGTGAGGCGGCCCCGCCCGTCACCATCGGTTCCGACTGTGCCGACGATGATCCCACCATCTTTCCCGGTGCGGCCAAACTAGAAGCGCCGATGGCTTGTACGCAAGATCTGGACGCCGATGGTTGGGCCTCGGCATCGCCGAGTGTTCCCTTTCAGGAGCCGGGATCCGACTGCGATGACAACAACAACGCGTTGGGCTCGAGCATCACGGACAGCGACTGCGACGGCACGTTACGCTCCGACGACTGCGACGATTCTGACCCCACAAGTTTGACCAAGGTTATCGACGCCGACTGCGATGGAATCTTGACAGAGGCTGACTGCGACGACAACGACCCGATCAGTCAAATTGTCGAGGAAGACACCGACTGTGACGGCGTTCGGAACAACCTTGACTGCGCTCCCAACAACCCCTCCATCGGCTGGGATAGCGACGACGCGGACTGCGACACCATCCCGTATGCGGATGACTGCGACGACAGCGACGGAAGAGCACCTCGGCGTTCCACCGACGGCGACTGTGACGGAATTCCGACGGGCGCCGATTGTGACGACAACGACCCAATTTCCGCGGGGCGCGGCGTCGATGGAGACTGCGACGGCGTCTTGACCGCCGAAGCCTTTTTAACCAAAGCACATGATTATGCGGTAGCTGACAACAGCATGCCCATCATGATGGGAGCACCCATCAGCCTGCCGGGAGCGTACGACTACACACCGGGCCAGAATCAAGGTTCCCTTCGCGTCAAGGGGTCCCTCACGACGACGACGGTGGCACGAGGAGACGACAGCCGGCGGGTGTTGGAGAAACATCAGCATGCCAAGGCGAGACGACAGTCGAGGACGTTTTCTTCCCGATTCCGCATCGAACTGTTTCATCTTCGAGCGAGGGAGCGACGGAGTTTTCGACTGTCGGAGAGGACGGAGAGAGGCGATCGCAGTCTGTCTCCGGAACGACGAGAAGAGGACGTCTTTGGTACTGCTGTTGTCACCTCTTCTCACGAAACGTTTAATGCTTCGGATCTTACGGTTGCAGCT
>JBEIFN010000132.1:0-6354 GCA_040382435.1 Alphaproteobacteria bacterium | reverse complement strand
GGTGCTGGGGCGGGAGCTGGCGTTCGTGCAGTCGGCGTTGCCCGAGGTGCCCGATGGGTGCGAGATCTTCGCCTGGTCGGCGCAGGGCGATCGGTCGTTGGCGCCGCCGCGTTGGGTGTCGATGCTCGGCGAACGGGATCACGTCTGGCGTGACATCGTCCGAGACGACGTCCCGACCGATGGGCGGTGCGTCGTCTATTATCGTTCGGGGGGCTGTGGGCCGCACTACGTCCCGACGCCTGAGGCGCCGCCGCCGCTCGACCCCGTGTGCGCGGCGTTCGAAGACGCGTGGCGGCTGACCCCCCTCTCTGTAGGTGAGCTCGCGCCCGATCCTGTCGGGCCGATGGGGGTCGAGAACCACGCGGTGGGCGTTCCCATCTCGGTTGGGTTCTTTCGCGTGACCGCTCTGGCACCAACGCGCGAATCGGCACGCGCGGACCCGCCGTAAAACGGCGAGCCGCAAATCGGCACTCTGTGTCGGACGACTTGTCGGCCGCCTCGGCGTCCCCCTACGCTGCGCCATGCGCTGTGTCTTGGCTGCATCTCTGCTCTGGGCTTGCTCGCCGCCATCGGATGTGCCGAAGGGGGGTGGGCGAGACACGGGCGGCATGGACGCGCCCGCCGCGGCGCCCGATCCCCCTGCCGACGGGGAGCCGGCGACGCCAGACACGCCTTCTTCCGACACCGGAACGCCCCGCGATCCGTTGACGGGGAGCCCTTGGAGCGATGTCCGGGGAGATCTCGACCTGCGGCGCGCGTGCGAGGCGCCGGGCAGCGCGGGCGGCGGGCCGTGCCTCACGCACGGCGTCTTTGCGGATCTCGACGGGGACCGCACCCCAGAGCTCGTGGTGCTGGGTTTGGGTGGCAGCGACGATGCAGCGCACGTCGGCGTCTTCCGTTGGTCCGCGGGCCTCGGAAGGCTCGTCGAGGACGCTTCCCTTGCCGCGCGGTTCCGGGAGGAGGATCAGGCCGCCTTGGCGCTGCTCGACCTCGACGAAGACGGGCTCCTCGACATCGTCACGGCCGGTTGGGACGCCCCACCCGCGTGGGGGCAGCCCGATCAGGGATTCGTCACCGAACCTCGGGTCCCGCGCGCGCCGTACAACGCCGGCATGATCGTGGGCGCGCTCGCCGATGTCGACCGTGATGGATGGGTGGATCTCGTGCAGACCGGTGGCTGCCGACCCGATGTGCCCGACTGGCGCGTGTGGCATCGGACGGGTGCGCGCGACTTCGCGCCGCAGCCGACTTGGCGTGGCTCCGGTGCAGCCACGAACCCTTACACCGTGGGCGTTGTGCCGCCTTCCCTTGGGTCGGGCGTCGCGACGTTGTTCGCGTTGGGCAATTCGTGCGATCCCGCGGACCGCGGGCTGGGGTTTTGGCAGGAGGGCGACCTCGACGCTCTCGGCCTGCCGTCGTTCGGCGCACGCGACGTCTTGCCATCGGCATCGGCGTGGCGGTATTCCCCGGCCGTCGCCAATGGGCCCATCTCGGCGATCAACCCGATGGGTGCCGCATGGTCGGACGTCGACGCGGACGGGAACGTGGAGCTGATCGTCGCGACGACGTGGCGCAGCCTCCATGTCTTGCGTCCGATCGGCGCGTCGTGGGACGAGTGGACGGATGCATGGGCGCTGGACCTACCGTCGCGTGCGGCCCCGTTTCAGACCGAGACGGTCAAGCCGTGGGCGGTGTGGTCGGCGGACTTTGATCTCGACGGCGACGACGACGTCCTCGCGGTGGGAGGGCTGGATCCGGCGGACGCACGGACTGGCTATGGCGAGGTCGATCGCCTCGTCGTGTGGCGCACCCAAGACGGCCGGCCGCGCGACGAGGTGGCCGTGCCGTGGGGACTTGGGACAGCGGCCTCGGAGCGCTCGTTGACGGTGGGTGACTTCGACCGCGACGGCGCGCCCGACCTCATCGTGGGCGGCTGGGGACGCTTGCCGCGCGTGCTCCACCACCTCGGCGCCGGGCCCCGCCGACCGATGTCGCTGCGGCTGGTCGGCGGGTATGGCAACCGCGAGGCGTTGGGTGCGATCGTCCGCATCGAGGACGACGGCGTGCTCGGCCCAGCGACAGTCGTCGGCGGTCCGTTTTCACCGGGCCCGCGCAGCGAGCCGCTCGCTTTTGGAAGCACCGGTCCCGACGGTCTCGCCGACGCGGTGTGGGTGACGACCCCTGAAGGGTGGACGTGGCGGGTGCCGAGCGTTCCTGCAGGCCATCAGACGCTCGTTATCCCCGAGGTTCTGTCGCTCACGCCGCAGGGGCGCCACTTGTCGGCCGGTGAGACGGGGTGGATGACCGTGACGCCGCGCGACGCCGACGGCCGTGGACGCGCCGCGATGGTCACGGTCGAGCGAACGCACGGAGAAGGCACCGTCGGCGAGCCCGTGCGCGATGGCGCGGTGTGGCGGTTCCCGGTGACCGCGCCGGAGGGTCCCGGGGAAGGGCGTTTCAACGTCCGCATCGATGGCGTCGTGATGACGGTGGCGCCGCGCTGGTGGTATGACGGCCCATGATCTGCGGCCGTGTTCGGAACAAGCTTGAGGTGTTCGGCCTGATCGCCCTGTGCGCTTGCGCGCGCGAGGCGGACGACGTCGTCGACGTCGAGCCGGATCCCGACAGCGCGACGTCGCCCGATAGCGCGCAGGGCGTCGAGACCGAACCGCCGGCTGAAACGCCTGACCTACTCGATACGCCGTCGGACACCCCCGCGTTGGACACCGACGCGACGTCGCCGGAGACGGGGGCAACGAGCGGGGACAGCGCGCAAGACACCAGCTCCGGTCTGGGGCACGCGGAGCCGCTCGGGCCGCCGCCGTTCGTCGATCTGGGGGCGCGTTCGCCCGACCTCGTGGGCCTCGTTCCCTGCGTGGCGTCGGTGGCGTCAGGGGGCGGCCCTTGTCTGACGCACGGGTTGTTCGTCGACCTCGATCGCGACGGCGCCGATGAGGTGGTCCTGCTCGGACTTGGCACCGGCGTCCCGGGGGAGGGCAGCACCCGCGCGTTCCGCTACGACCCCGGGAGCGACGTCTTGGTCGCCGCCCCCGATCTCGACGCCTGGTTCGCGCAGGGGGACCGGCGCTTGTTCGACCTTCGCGACGTCGACGGAGATGGCGCGGTCGACGCGGTGCACGCCGGGTGGGCGGAGCCGATCGCGTGGGGGGAGACCGGCGCGTTCGTACCCGACGGCGGGGTCGAGCGTCCTGGGTACGACGGCGGCATCGTGCTGGGCGGCTGGGCGGACGTCGATCGCGACGGATGGGTCGACCGCATCCAGACCGGTGGGTGTCGGCCCGACGCGGCGGACTGGCAGGTGCTGCGGCAGGAGGGGCCGCGGGTTTGGGTGGCGCAGGAGGCTTGGCGCGGCGCTGGCCCTCGGACCAACCCGTATACGCTCGGCGTGCTCCCCAACGGGTTGGGGGCGTTCTCGCTGTTCGCGATGGGCAACCCCTGTGACGCCGCCGATGTGGGCACCGGCGTGTGGCTGGAGGTCGGGCGCGACGCGGTCGGTGATCCGATCTTCGAGCAGGTCGACCCGCTGCCAACGACGTCGACCTGGCGGTACTCGCCGGCCGTCGCGTTCGGGCCGCTGTCGATCCTCAACCCGATGGGAGCGGCGTTTGGCGATGTCGACGGGGACGGCGTCCTTGAGCTCGCTGTGGCGACCACGTTCTCGTCGCTGCATTGGTTCGCGCCGGCCGCCGGGGCGTGGGACGAACGGACGGACGCCGCGGGCTACGTGCTTCCGCCGAGGCTCGGTCCATCGTCGGTGGACCGCGTCAAGCCGTGGAGCGTGTGGGTCGGTGACCTTGAGCTCGACGGGGACGATGACGTCCTTGCGGTGGGGGGCCTCGACCCTGCCGACATCCGGGCGGGCCTGGGGGCCATCGACCGCGCCGTCGTATGGCGGACGCTCGCGACGGGACTCCCCGACGAGGTGGCGACGGCCTGGGACCTCGGCGGTGCCCGTTCGGGGCGGTCGTTGACGGTCGGCGACCTCGACCGTGACGGGGCACCGGACGTCATCCTCGGCGGGTACGGCGAGATCCCGAGGGTGGTGCGGCACGCGAACGCAGGCGCGCGACCCGCCCTCTCCGTCCGATGGGTTGGGTCGGACGGCAACCCCGACGCGATCGGCGCCGTCGTTCGGATCGAAGACGACGGCGTTCTGGGGCCTGCGCGCTTGGTGGGGGGCGTTCACGCGTCCGGCCCGGCGAGCCCCGGCCTGACCTTTGGTACGACGGGCCTCGACGGGGTCGCGGATGCGCTGTGGGTCACCACGCCCGAGGGATGGACGTGGCGCTGGGCTTCGGTGAGCGCTGGGCATCACGTGCAGGCGATGCCCCACATGTTGTCGGTGACGCCTTCGTCGCGGCGCGCGGTCGCGGATGGGGGGGCCGAGATCTGGATCGACGTCACCCCGCGCGACCTCGATGGCGCACCGCGGACGGGTACGGTGGGCGTGACGTTGACGCACGGCGTCGCCACCGTCGGGACGCCCACGCTCGTGGGCGATGCTTGGCGCGTCGCGGTGACGTCGACCACGCCAGGCAGCGTGCGGCTCGTCGTGAGCGTCGACGGGACGCCGCTCGCCGTCGCGCCGCGGCTCTGGTTCGACGCTCCGTAAGGGTCCTACTTCGCCGCGGACACCATCGGGTGGGCGGCGCGGATCGCGGCTAGGGTGTCGGCCACGCGCGTCGCCGTCTCGATCAGCTCGGCGTCGGTGTGCGTGCTGCTGAGGAAGAACCGCAGGCGCGCCGCGTCGTCGGGCACGGCGGGGTAGACGATGGGCTGCACGTTGATGCCCTGCTCGCGGAGCGAGGCCGAGAGCAGCATCGCGTGGACGGAGTTGCCTGTGATCACGGGCACAACGCCGGTGCCACCGCGCGCGGGTCCGGTATCGAGGCCGCGCTCGGCGCACGTGCGCTGGAACAGGCTGGCGTTGTCTTGGAGGCGTCGAACGCGCCAAGGCTCCGCGAGCATCTTCTTGAGGCTGGCCAGGGCCGCCACGCCGTTCGCCGCCGTGAGGCCGGCCGAGTACACGAAGCCGGGTGCGGTGTAGCGCAGCAGCTGGATCAGCGGCTTGCTCGCTGCGATCCAACCGCCGCAGCTCGAGAGGCTCTTGCTGATCGTCCCCATCCAGATGTCGACCTCGCGGCCGTCGATGCCGTAGTGCTCGGCGACGCCGCGCCCCGTCGCGCCGACGATCCCGAACGAGTGGGCCTCGTCGACCATCAGCAAGGCGTGGTGCTTCTTCTTCAACGCGACGTAGGCGGGCAGGTCGCAGATGTCTCCGTCCATCGAGTAGACGCCTTCGACGACGATCAGGCAGCGGCGGTAGTGCTTGCGCAGGTCGGTGAGCTGCTTGTCGAGGTGTGCGGTGTCCTCGTGGCGGAACATGCGCCGCTGCGCACCCGAGAGCTTGATGCCTTGGAACGCCGAGTCATGGATGTACTCGTCGTGCAGGATCAGGTCTTCGGGGCCGAACAAGTGCCCGATGGTCGTGACGTTGGTGGCGTGTCCCGCGGTGAACAGGATCGCGTCCTCGGCGCCCTGTGCGCGGGCGAGCAGGGCTTCGAGCTCGCCGTGGAAGGGGCGCTCGCCCGAGGCGACGCGGCTCGCGCTCACCGAGGTGCCGTAGCGTTCGATCGCTGCGTGCGTCGCCGCGAGAACATCGGGGTCGCCCGACAGGCCAAGGTAGTTGTACGAGCTGAAGTTGATCAGGCGGCGGCCCGCCACGACGGTGGTGTTGCGCGCCATTCCCTCGTGTACGTGGAAGTACGGGTTCGGGATGCCCGCGGCCGCGACCTCGGCGATGCGGTTCTGGATCGCGACCACCTCGGGCCACAGCGAGACGTCGGACGCCTCGGGCGCGATCCCGTCACTCGGGGCGGTGTCGTCAGCCTCGGCGTTCTCGGCGGCCTGGCGCAACTCGGCGGTGACGCCCGTTGCGCGCAAAAGCGGTGCACCGGTACGCGAACGCAAGGTGAGGTCGGCCCGGAAGCGGTTGCCATCGGGCGGGCCGAAGCGGGCGTCGACGTCGATCTCGATGTGCGGCGGTACCAGGTCGTAGACTTCGATCCGATCGATGCCGACCGGCGTGCCGGCTCGGTGGTAGCGGGTCCAGGCTACGCTGGCGGCGAGCTGCATCGCGCTGTCGAGTGCGAGCGGGTCGACGGCGAACGCGGCGCGGTCGGTCGTTGGCGTCCACGTGGAGGGCTGGGTGCCGTGGACGCGCCCACGGATGAAGTCCTCGCCCACGGCGTCGAAGGCGGTGATGCCTGCGAGAAGGGGACCGTGGAAGGTCGCCTCGGCGTAGAAGCGGTCGCGGTCGATCGGGGAGGGCGC
>JBEIFN010000131.1:0-6363 GCA_040382435.1 Alphaproteobacteria bacterium | reverse complement strand
GATCCGCGACGACGCTGCGTTCGCCGCGATGGATGTCTACGGGCGGCTCAAGGCGCGCTTGGCGCGCGATGCCTACCCGTTCCGGGTCCCACCGCCGCGACAGGCGTTGGCTTGGGAAGAGACGCTGCTCCTCAACGTCGTGTTCTGGAACGGGGCGACCGGACAGGACGTGCTTGAAGATCGGGCGATCGACGCCGACGTGGTCGCGCATGTCGGCTGGCACCATGTCGTCCGCCAGGCCCTCGGTCCCGCTGCGGACACTGCTGACGGCATGTTGCTCGGCGAGGCCGTTGCGAGCGCCTTCGACGTGTACGCGGCGGGTCGGATGCTCTCGCTCGGGCGCGAGGTGGGCTTCCTCGAGAGCCAGCTTCCGGCGATGGCCGACGCGCTCGGCCATGCGGGGTGGGACGAAGCCGCGATCGATGCGCTGTTTGCGCGGGTCACGGCGGAACCCGACGTCGCCTTCGAGTCGCTGCGGCAGCTGCTGTACGACGTCTCGACGGCGCTGGTTCGGGCGCCCGATGCGGCCGCCGCCGCGGCGGTGTTGCGGCAACACGCGGCACACCCGTTCGCGGGGCTGTTGCACCATTACGACCTCGCGACATGGCTCCTCCATGCGCGCGCGCGCGGCGCGGACGCCGTGGCGAACCCGGAGGTGGCGGCGATGGACGCTTGGCTGCGGGCGTCGTCGTCGTCGATCGACGCGATGACGGACGCTTGGCTCGCCTGATCAGGCCTTGGGGCGCTTGGCCTTGAGCGACCAGGTGAAGATCCACCGACTCACCTCGTCGCCCGAAGGGTCGTAGCCGATCACCTCGGTGGGGCACTCCAGCCGCTCACCGCTGGCGATGGTCTCTTCGAGCTTCTCGGCGACCAGCGCACCTTGGTTGAACACGAAGCGTGCGCGCCCCTTGCACATCTTGACGAAGGTGCCTTGGCAGCTGCCGAGGATCATCTGGACCGGGAAGGGTGCCGCTTGGCTGAGGATGAACGGGTGGATGCCCGTGGCCATCTCGGCCGCCATGCCTTGTGCCGCCCAGTACATCGAACCGAACGGGTTCTGCGTGCGCCAGCCGCCGGGGATCGAGATTTCGCAGACGTCGCGGTCGATCTTGTCGAGCGTCAGACCAGCGGCCAGGCCCAACGGCATCTTCGCGCCCTGAAACAGCGTCATCGCGAACGGCGCCCGCATCTGCTTGAGGCCCTTGTCGATCTTGGCAGGGTTGAGCTTGAGCGTCAGGTCGGCGTTCATCGATCCTCCGTTGCGGCCCGTTAGCCGGTTGGACTCGGGCAGGCTGTCCCCGCCGACAACTTCGGGCGCGACCTCGTGCGCGCATCGCGTAGACTGTCGGTGTTCTTCATGGAGGTCGGATGTCGTCGAGCGCGCTGGGTCCGTTCACCAACCCGTGGCTGAACCGCTGGTTCGCGACCTACACGGCGGACCATCGGCACCCGATGAACCGCGTCACCCACAAGATCGCCATCCCGCTGATCGTGTTTCACATCTTCGCGATGCTCGACTGGGTCAAGGTCGGTCCCGCCATCGAGGTCGCCGGATTCTCGGTTGCGCCGAGTCTCGGCCACATCGGCTACGTCATCGCGGTGGCGTTCTACGCGTGGCTTAACCTCCCGCTGGCGGCGATGATGGCGGTGCTGTTCGCGGCGACGTTCCCGCTGGCAGCCGCGACGCCGACGTGGGTCGTCGTGACCGCGGCCGTCGTCGGGTGGGTGGTTCAGATGGCCGGTCACGCTGTCTGGGAGAAGAACAAGCCGTCGTTCACGAGCAACATCCTACAGGCGTTGATCGGTCCGATGTTCTTCGTCGCGGTGCTCACGGGCGTGTACCGACCGGCGTTCGATGCGCCGTCGGAGGCTTGATGGACTTTCTGCCGTCGGCACGCGCCGCCGCCTACATCGCGCGGATCGAGGCGTTCCTCGAGACCCACGTGCACCCGGTGGAGGCCGCTTACCACCGGGAGCTCGCGTCGCGAACCGACCGGTGGGTCGTGCTGCCGCTGATCGAGGAGTTGAAGGCCAAGGCGCGGGCTGAGGGGCTTTGGAACCTTTTTCTCCCTGACGATCGCGTCGGCGCCGGGCTGTCGTTGACGGAGTACGCCCCGCTCGCGGAGCGGATGGGACACTCAGCGATCGCGCCCGAGGTGTTCAACTGCAACGCGCCCGATACCGGGAACATGGAGGTCTTGTACCACTTCGGGACGGACGCCCAGAAGGCGCGCTGGCTCACCCCGCTGGCTGCGGGCGAGATCCGGTCGGCGTTTTGTATGACCGAGCCGGAGGTCGCGTGCTCGGACGCGACGAACGTCTCGTCGACCGTGGTCGATGCGGGCGACACCGTCGTCCTCAACGGCCGAAAGTGGTGGAGCACCGGGGTCGGACACCCCAACTGCAAGCTGCTCTTGTTCCTCGGACGGAGCGATCCGAACGCGGGGCGGCATCAGCAGCACAGCCTCGTCCTCGTCCCACGCGACACGCCCGGCGTCGAAGTGGTGCGGATGCTCCCCACGATGGGACGCTACGATGAGCCGTATGGCCACGGCGAGGTCCACTTCGATCACGTCCGCGTGCCGCGCGAGAACGTCATCGGTGATCTCGGTTGGGGCTTTGCGATCGCGCAGGGCAGGCTGGGTCCGGGGCGGATCCATCACGCGATGCGGCTGATCGGGTTGGCCGAGCGCGCGCTCGCGTTGGCGTGCGCGCGCGGCTCGGAGCGCGTGGCGTTTGGCAAGCCGCTCGTCAACCTCGGGGGCAACCGCGAGCGCATCGCCGACCTCCGGATTCGGATCGACGCAGCGCGGCTGATGGTGCTGCACACGGCGTGGCGGATCGAGCGTGACGGGGCGATGGCCTCGATGCGCGAGATCGCCCAGATCAAGGTCCTCGTCCCGAACGTCGCGCAGGACGCGATCGACTTCTCGATGCAGATCCACGGCGCTGCGGGGCTCTCCGATGATCTCCCGCTCGCCGCCGCTTGGACCATGGCGCGCGCGCTGCGGTTGGCGGACGGTCCCGACGAGGTGCACCGCGGCTTGATCGCGCGGATGGAGCTCGCCGCCTACGGCAAGGGGGGCGCGTGACGCTGCGGGTTGTCGTCACCGGGGGCGGCTCGGGCCTCGGGCGGGCGCTGGTTGCGGCGCATCTTCGTCGTGGCGACCGCGTCCTGTTCACCGACGTCGACGCCGCGCGGGTCGACGAGGCGCAGACCGCGCTGGCGGCGCTGGGGGACGTCGCGGGGGTCGTCGCGGACGTTCGTCGTGACGCAGACTGGGACGAGGTGGTGGCGACCACGCAGGCGCGATGGGGGGGCGTGGACAGGGTCTACAACAACGCAGGCGTCGCCGCGGCCGGGCGATTCGACCGGATTCCGATCGAGGACTGGTCGTGGATCCTCGACATCAACCTGCTCGGCGTCGTCCGGGGGTGCCGTGCCTTCACGCCGATGTTGCGCGCCCAAGGTCGCGGCGCCTTGGTCAATGTCGCCAGCCTCGCCGCGGTCGCGAATGGGCCGGGGATGGCGAGCTACAACGTCGCGAAGGCGGGGGTTGTCGCGCTGAGTGAGACGCTCCGTGCCGAGCTCGCTCCGGACGGCATCGCGGTGCACGTGGTGTGTCCGAGCTTCTTCCCGACGCGGCTCGGAGAGGGACTACGCAGCCCCGATGCGGATCTCGCGCGGCGTGCCGACCGGATGTTGGCGCGCGGGCGCATGACGGCCGACGACGTGGCTGACTACATCTTGGCAGCGGTGGATCGCTCCACGTTCCTCGTGCTGCCCCACGCCGAGGCGCGTTGGCTGCACCGCCTCAAGCGGTGGATGCCCTGGGCCGTCCACCTCGGCGCGTTGCGGTACGGAAGGCGTCTCGCGGCAGAGCGGGAGCGCGGCGGATGACGGGCCACAACCCAACGCGCGCCGTCCGGTCGAGCGAGGCCCTCGACGTGGAGCGACTGCAACCGTGGCTCGCCTCGAACGCGGGCTGGCGCGGACCCGTCCGCGTGACGCAGTTTGCAGGTGGTGCTTCGAACCTCACTTACTTGCTGGAGGGAGACGACGGCCAAGCCCTCGTGCTTCGGCGCGCCCCGCCAGGTCGCAAGGCGAAGGGCGCGCACGACATGGGTCGGGAGTTCGAGCTGCAGGCGGCGTTGGCAGGCGTCTACCCCGTGCCGCGCGGCGTCGCGGTGTGTCGGGATGCGTCGGTCGTCGGCACCGAGTTCTACGTCATGGAGCGCGTCGAGGGGACGATCTTGCGGGGGCGCCTGCCTGACGGGATGACGCTCGGACCGGAGGACGCCCGCCGGTTGTGCGAGGCGTTCGTCGCACAGCTCGTCGCGCTGCACGGCCAGCGGCCCGCGGACCGTCCCGAGCTCGCGTCGTTCGGAAAGCCCGAAGGCTACGTCCGACGTCAGCTCGAGGGGTGGATCGCGCGCTACGACGCCGCGCGCACGTGGAACGTGCCGAGCTGGAAGGGGGTCACGGCTTGGTTGACGGCGCACCGCCCCGAGGATGTCGACCGCGTCTTGGTCCACAACGATTTTCGCTTCGACAACCTCGTGCTCGACGCCGCGGATCCGACGCGCGTGGTCGCTGTGCTCGACTGGGAGCTCGCGACGATCGGGGATCCTTGGATGGATCTCGGCAACGTGCTCGCGTACTGGGTGCAGGCGGACGACGATCGTGTCGCGCAGCAGATGCGGCGGCAGCCGACGCACGTGCCGGGGATGATGACCCGCGCGGAGCTCGTCCGGGCCTACGCGGCGGCCTCTGGACGCGCGCTGCCCGACATGCGTTTCTACCAAGTGTTTGGGCTGTTTCGGCTGGCGGTCATCCTGCAGCAGATCTACTGGCGCTACGCGAACGGGCAGAGCAAGAACCCTGCATTTCGCTGGTTCTGGGCCTTTAACGGCTACTTGTGGTGGCGCGCGCGTCGCATCCTCGCGGGGCGAGAGGCGATCTGATCGCCGCACGGGATCGGCGTGCCGCCCCGAGACCCGTTAGCCGTCCGACTGCCTTGGAGTTGCCATGCGTTTGCCGCTGTGGGTCTGCCTTGCCACGCTGGCTGGGGGCTGTACGTCGCCTGTGGGCGGGCGTGACGCGATCCGCTTGGACTGGCAGCTCGGCGACACGTTCCACCTCGCGACCACCCGGCGAGAGGCTTCGGCGAAGGCTCCGAAGCACGCCATCGCCCTCGACGGCGTCGTCGCGTCCGCCCCGCTCGGAGACGCTTGGACGCCCGAGGCGGTCTGGCGTTGGCAGGTGATCGAGCAGGATCTGCTGCCGTCCGACGGCGACGAGCTGGCACCGTTCGCGACCGACGCGCGCGGGAAGCGGCATGCGCTGGATGTCGTCAAGGTGAGCCTTCATCGTTCCGCAACGGCCGACGCTGGCCTGCTTGAGGCGGACCCGGTCGTCTACCTCGTGTTCCGTGCCGATCGCGACCGCCTCGCGGCGATGGTCAGCTTCACCAACCAGGGGGGGCGACGCGTCGAGCGCGCGCTGTCGAGCTCGCAGCTCGATCGCTCCTGGTCTGCGCTCACGCAGTCCGACCTCTCGGATGTTCCGGCCTTGCTCGCCCCGTTTTCGGCCAGGTTCGCCGATGAGACGCTCAACCTCGAAAACGGCACCTCGCTCACCACGCGGCTGACCGATGCGGACACCGTCGAGGTCACGTATGCCGACGAGCTCGGCGGGGGCACGATCACGAGCGCGTACGAGCGCGCGACGCCGTGGCCCACGTGGTCGGAGTCGGCCAACGTCCGCATCCGCTTGCTGACCGACGGGGAGGTCGCGTCGGCCGGCGCGCTGGCGCGTGTCGCGGCCGAGGATGCCCCGCCGCCCGACTTCGACTACCGGGCCGCGCTGTCGGCCACCATCGACATCGACGCGTCGCTCACCGTCGACGACGCCACGGCATCCGAGGGCTGGGTCGCGTCGGTCTACGACGACTACGCGCCTTGGCCCGGCTCTTGGTGGCCCCTCAAGCAGTCGGCCGTCGTCTTCGGCTACGACGATCGCCCGACGCTCTCGGACCGGGTCGAGGCGTCGATCCGCGCCGACGCCGAGCGCCGTGACGCGATCCAGACCGAGTTGCGGGGGCTGTCGGCGTCCGACAGCCGCTACGCCGAGCTGACGACGGAGTACCAGCAGCGCACCGACACCGAGGTGCAGACGCTTGTCGCGTTCTATGACGCGATCCGCGCGGATCTCGACGGTGGTCGCCTGCGGATCGAGGGTGGACGCCTCGTTCATGTCGACGGTTGGTCCTACGACATCGACGAGCTCTCGCCGTTCGACAAGTTCGGCCTCGCCGAGCATCTCCGCGACGCGGACGTGAGCAACCCGTTCTACTTGTC
>JBEIFN010000130.1:0-6364 GCA_040382435.1 Alphaproteobacteria bacterium | reverse complement strand
GCAGCCCGTCGTCGGCTCAGCCGTCGACCGGTCGCGGCCTCGCTTGATCGTCCAACGCGACAAAGACGAAGGTGGCCTCGGTGACGCGTGAGCGCGCCTCACCGTCCCGTGCGCGACGCCACGCCTGAACGTGGATGGTCATCGACGTCCGGCCGACGCGGGCGAGATCCGCCCACAGCGTCACCTCGTCACCGATGTGTACGGGCTCGTGGAACGTGATCCCTTCGACCCGCACGGTGGCGCAACGTCCCCGCGCCCTACGCGCCGCGACGCTGCCCGCCGCAAGGTCCATTTGCGACATCAGCCACCCACCAAAAATGTCGCCGGCGGGGTTCGCGTCGGCGGGCATCGCGATCGTGCGGATCGCAGGCTCTCCCAAAGGGGCCGAAGGACTCGGCGGGGGCGTTGTGATCGAGGGGTTCATGGCGGCTGGCTCCGGTCGCACGCCGTGTAACCGCGGAGAGGGCACCACACGATCCGGGTGTTGGCTGCTTGACGCCCACGTCAGACTGGTGGAGAATGACGCCGGAGTTCCATCCATCTTGACGCAAGCCTCCGATGCAAAATGGGATGAGGTCCCGGCCAACCGCCGCACCCTGCGGGTGTACCGCTGCAGGCGGTGTGGAAGCTCAGGCCACAACCTCACGACCTGCCAAGCCAGCGACGCCGACGCGCAAGCCTATGCTGCCGCGACGCGCGCCCACGTCCAGCGACAGCACACGTGCAGCCATTGTGGCCGCATCGGTCATAACAAGCGGACGTGCGGGCATCCGGCCAAGCCCCGGCTCACGCCGACCGAGCGCGTGGCCGAGACGCAGAAGCGGTTCCAGGAGCGGCATCCCGGCTTGCTCGAGCAGCTCGGAATCGTGAGCGATGGCAAGCTGGCCAAGGCCTACGGGTTGTCGCGCCAGCGGGTGTGCCAGCTCCGGCTGCGCGAGGCACGACGCGCCGATGCGACGCCCCCGGGGGCCAACGTCGGCGAACCGGAGTAGGCCCTCGCAGGAGGCGCGATGGCCTGGACCGTTCCGCTACAACGCGCGGCGCTGCGAGGCGCGTTGCGGCTGCCTGCCCGCCTGCGCGTCGCCATGGTCGGGCCACCGCCGCGCAACGACCGCGGCACGCCGCTCGACGTCGACTTGCACACGATGCTGCGCCTTCAAGGCACGTTGGGCCATCGGCTCACCGACACGACGCCGGAGCGGGCGCGGCGCAACCTCCGCGACGGCATCGACATCGTAGCCCCGACGGCCTCGGGCGCAGTCACGGTCACCGACACGACGATCGCAGGGCGTCCTGCGCGGGCCTACCGGGGCCGAGACAATGCCCCTGTCCTTTTGTGGCTGCACGGCGGCGGCTGGGCGGCGGGCGACCTTGAGAGCCACGACACCGTCTGCCGTCGCCTCGCGCACGACGGCGCCGTCCACGTGGTGGCGTTGGACTACCGACGCGCGCCCGAGCATCCCTTCCCCGCGGCGCTCGACGACACCGTGGCGGCTTGGCGGGCCCTGCCGGCGTTCGCCGAAGCGATGGGATGGACGCCCGCGCGGCTGTGGGCGGGCGGCGACAGCGCAGGCGGGAACCTGTCGGCGGCGCTGTGCGTCCGTGCCGAACGAGAGGGGTTCGCGACCCCCGAACGCCTCGTCCTCGCCTACCCCGGCCTCGACTTTCGCCGCGATACGGCGTCACACCGTCACTTCGCCGAAGGGTTCTTGCTCGATGCGGCCGGGATCGACGTCTACGAGCGGTGGTACGCGATCCCGTCCAAGACCGATCCCCTCGCCTCCCCCGGTACGGCGTCGATCGCGTTCCCGCCGGCGATCGTGCTCACGGCGGGCTTCGATCCCCTGCGCGACGAGGGTGAGGCGTTCGCGGCGCGCGTGCCGGGCTGCGTTCACGTCGACGCGACGGACATGGTCCACGGCTTCTTGCATTTCGACGCGATCTCGACGTCGGCGGCGGCGTGGATCACGCGCTGGACCGACGCGGTGAGCGCCTGGGCGCGCGAGGCGGGCCCGTGAGCCTGCGGACGTACCAGGCGTTGCCGACGCTGACCGACTTCGCGGCGGCGGTGGACCCGGCGTCCTACACCCCGGTCCCGGCGGGCTGGGTGATCGTCATCGCCGACGTCGAGGGCTCGACGGCCGCGATCGAGGCGGGGCGCTACCGCGACGTCAACCGGGTGGGCGCGATGGTGATCGCGGCGACGAAGAACGCGCTCGGTACCCTCGACTTTCCGTGGGTCTTCGGCGGTGACGGCGCGACGCTGGTGCTGCCAGCGGCCGAGGCTGCCGCGCTCGAGGCGCCGCTCCGCGGGGTGGTGGCGTTGGCGGCGGAGGGTTTCGGGCTCACCCTGCGGGTCGGCACGGCGGTCGTCGGCGAGGGGGACGACCTCGGCATGGCCCGGTATGCGCTCACGGGCGGGCTCGCGCAGCCGTTGCTCCGCGGATCGCGCCTGTTGCAGGCCGAATCCGACCTCAAAGACGGACGGTTGCCTTGGCTCGCCGCCGGGGACCCCGCAGCGGCCTCGCTGGACGGCTTGTCGTGCCGCTGGCAACCCGTGCAGAGCCAACGGGGCCAGTTTGTGAGCGTGCTGTGCGAGTCCGACGACGCCGAGGCGTACCGCGAGGTCCTCGACGCCGTGCGCACCACCCAAGGGGAGCCGCCGTGGCCGTTGGATGCCGCGACGATGCGCTACCACACGATCCCCGAGTGCCTCGCCGACGAGCGCAGGTACCACGGCCCCGTCGCCGGCTGGGCGTGGCTTCGACGCATCGCCGAGATCGTGATCGCGGTGGCGATCTTCGGGTGGGGCGTGCCGTCGATGGGGCTCGTCCCCGCGACGTACCGCGCAGGCATGATCACCCATACCGACCGACGCAAGTTCGATGGCGTGCTGCGGATGGTGCTCGACCTCGATCCCGACGAAGAGCGGACGCTGTCCGACGTCCTCCACCGGTTGCGCGCCGCAGGTCGGCTGCGCTTCGGTCTGGCGCGGTCCTCACACGCGATGATGACCTGCCTCGTCGACACCCTCGACGAAGGTGGCCACGTCCACTTCCTCGACGGTTGTGACGGCGGCTACGCGCTGGCGGCGCGGGCACTCAAGGCCGGGTCGCACGACGGGACGTGGTAAGGTCACGGGCGAAAACGACGTCCAAGTCTTGGAGATCGCATGCCTCGTGCCCACCTGTCGATGCCGATCCTCGCCCTGCTCCTTGCGGCCTGCGGACAGAAGGACGGTGCGGACGTCGACAGCGTGGCCGACACGGCCGACGAGACCGGATCGATGGACGAGACCGACGCGACGCCGACCGACACGCCAGACACCGAGATCGCATGCGACCCGCTCGCGTGTCCGCCTGCGCCGGTGCCCACCTGCGCCGACGCGACCACCGTCTCCACGCAGGCGCCCGCATGCGTCGAGGGGTCGTGTGGGTTCGTCGAAACCCTGACGCCATGCCCGACGTTTCAGGGCTGCGATGACGGCGTCTGCGCCCCGCTCGCGCTGTGCGACATCGACTTCGACGCCTCGGCCGACCTCGCGACGATCACCGCGTTGACGCTCGCCGGGGGCGGGACGTCGGATGACGCGTGCTGCGAGGACTTCACGGGCGATGGCATCGTCGACAACCGACTGGGCACCCTCAACGACTCGCTGGCCGGGCTCGGCGTCGTCGCCAACGCGAACGTGTCCCTCGCCGAGGGGATGGCGGCCGGGAACCCGGTGTGGTCCGTCCTGGTAAGTCCCCCAGATCCCGCGTTGACGTCGGCCGTGCAGATCGACGTCGTGCGTTCACTGTTCGCGGATGCCGACCCCGTCGCGTGGCAGTCGGGGGGCGGTTCGATGGTCGGCCTTGCCCGCGACGCGGCGCCCAGCGGGGCCTACGCCCCCACGAGCCGGCTGGTGGGCACGGTTGGGCCTTCCGGAGAGGTCGACGCGACGGGTACGGCGACGCTCACGCTGCCGTTCGTTGGGTTGCTGCTCGACCTGCCCCTCACGAACGCAAGGCTTCAAGGCACGTTGTCGCTCAACCCGCCCCCGTTCACCACCGTCCTCGATGGCCAAGCGGGCCGTGGGGCCGCGCTTTCGGGGATCGTCCGGCAAGCCGACTTCTGGGACGCACAGAACCGCGCCTTCGCCGACACGTGCCCGTGCGCGGTGGTCGACAGCGCGTCAGGGCTGCTGCTCGATGCGACGGGGCGATGCAGCCCGGTCAACACGGCCGCCTGCGTCGGACCCGAGGGCGGCGTGTGCCAGGGGTTCGCGTCGTCCTGCGCCATCCTGCGGTCGCTGGTTTCGGCCGACGTCGACACCGACGGGAACGGCTCGCCCGATGCGTTCTCGACCGGCTGGTGGCTGACCGCGCGCACGGCGGCGGCGTTCGCGATGGATGCGTGCCTGCCCTGAACCTCGCGACCTAGGCCAACGGCAGCCGCAGGGTGGCCACGGTGCCGACGTCGACGGTGGACTGCAGGCCGATCGTTCCCCCCATCCGCTCGACGAGTCCGTGAACCACGGAGAGGCCGAGGCCAGCGCCGTCGAACGGCCTGGCGACGCCGCCCTCACCCTGCTCGAACGGCAAGAACACGCGCGCGAGGCGGTCGGCGGGGATGCCGACACCGGTGTCGTGAACGCGGATCACCAGGGCGTCCGGTTCGCCGTCGACGTCGAGGCCGACGACGCCGGCGGGGGTAAAGCGAAGCGCGTTGGAGACCAGCGCCATCAGGACCTGACGAAGACGAACAGGGTCGCCGACGACGAGCGCGGGCGCATGAGGACCGACGTCGACGCGCAGTTGCAAGCGACGGCGACGGGCGTCGATCGCAAACAGCCCGGCGACCTGATGCGCGACGGCGGCAGGCGTGAACGGGTCCTGCTGTAAGGCCACACGGTCGAGGCCGAGATCGGCTACGGTCAGGACGTCCTCGACGACCTGGGTGAGCGATTCGGCTGCGCGAAGCATCAGACCGAGGGTCTCTTGGGCGGCCGCGTCGGGCAGGGTGTCGTGCAGCATCGCGCCGAGGCCGAGAATGCCATGCAGCGGCGTCCGAAGTTCGTGGCTCATGACGCGCAGGAAGTCTTGCTTGGCGGCCATGGCGCCTTCGGCGACGCGACGCGCCTCGACGAGCTGCTGCGCGAGGACGGCGGCGGCGACGCGGTTGGCGGCAAGGGCCGAGATCGCCTGAAACACCTCGACGTGATGCGGCGAGAAAAAACCGGGCGCGCTGTGCTCGCTGTCGAGGACGCCGATGACGCGCCCTTGGTGCACGATGGGGACGGCGAGCTCCGAGGCGCGCGCGGCGTCGTCGACGATGTAGCGGGCGTCGGCGGTCGTGTCGGCGACGCAGACGACCTCGCCTGTGACGGCGACATGCCCGACGATGCCAGCCCCCAGCGCGATCTCGATCGGCGCTTCGATCACCTGCCCTTGCGGGTTCTTCGGGCCGTAGGCGGCGCGTTGGACGCAGACACCCCGGTCGGCATCGACGAGGTAAACGACGCAGTCCTCAAGGTTGAGCCACGCGATGGCCTCGTGGGCGACGGCCCAGAGGACCGCGTGCAGGTCTTCGGCTTGGCTGAGCGCGAGGGCGAGGCGCGTCAGGGCTTCGCCGGAACGCTGATGAACGGTGGACATGCGGGGTACCGAACACGCGAAGGGCGCCTGGGCAACACCGCGGAGAGGTCAACCCGAACGGCCCCCACCCTCGGCCGCGAGCAGACGCGCGACGACGTCGCGGACGATCGCGCGGTCGTGGTCGGTGAGCGCGCTCCAGCCTCGGAGCGGGGTGACCGAAGGCGGAAGGTCCGGCTCACGGAGCAACGCGGCGGGGGCGACGCCGAAGACCTCGGCGATGCGTGGGAGCGTGCTGAGGTCAGGCAGCACAACGCCCGTCTCGATCCGGCAGATCGCCTCGGGGGTCATGCCGGCGCGCTCGGCGAGCTGGCGCTGCGTCAGCGATTGCGCCTTGCGGTAGGTGCGGATGGTTTTGCCAACCTCCTGCAGGATCGGAAGCGCACGTTCCCGGTGCTTCGCCATGATGGACGTCCTCCTCGACCGAAGTTCCAAACCGCACAACCGCCGTATCGTACGCCCCCGACACCGGCATCCTCGGGGACCGCCCCGCGCGGGCGGTCCCGTCAGGGGATGGGGCGGAGCAGCCGGAAGCCGAGGATGTCGTAGCGGTCGCTGGGGAGGCACACGCTGCGCCCCGCGATCCGCGCCCCACGTGCCGGAACGCCCCAGCCGCCGCCTTGGTTGACGTGCGTGCGACCAGAGGACGAGCCTCGAGGGTCGGTGACGGGCGCGGCATCGTAGGCCTCGTAACCGTCCGATACCCACTCCCAGACGTTGCCCGTCATGTC
>JBEIFN010000129.1:0-6381 GCA_040382435.1 Alphaproteobacteria bacterium | reverse complement strand
TGATCAAGACGATGGTGACAACCGGCCATGCCGCCGTCGGATCGATGGGCGACGACACGCCGCTCGCGGTCCTGTCGGGGCGGCCCCAGACGCTGTATCGCTTCTTCAAGCAGCGGTTCGCGCAGGTCACCAACCCGCCGATCGACCGCCAACGCGAGAAGCGCGTCATGAGCCTCGAGACCCTGGTGGGGCCGAGGCCGCGCCTGCTCGAGGCGCACGGCGCGACACCCCTGGTGCGCTGCCGCACGCCGCTGGTCAGCCGGAGCCAGATCGACGACCTCACCGAGCGGTTCACCACCGTCTGGCTCTCAACCGACCTCGCGACCGACGAGGACCTCGACACACGGCTCACCCGACTCGTCGAGCAAGCCGAGGCGGCGGCGCGCGCCGGTGCCGCGATGCTCGTGCTGACCGACCGCGATCGGGCGCCGGGAAGCCTGCCGCTGCCGATGCTGCTCGCGGTCAGCGCCGTCCACGACCGGCTGCTGCAAGCTTGGTTGCGACACGAGGTCAGCCTCCTCGTCGAGACGGCCGAGCCGATCGAGGACCACCACTACGCCTGCCTCCTCGGCTTTGGCGCCGACCTCATCCACCCGTGGCTCGCCTACGCCACCGCCGCGAGCGTCGACGCCGCATCGCCGGGTGCGGTCGGCGTCGCGCGCTATCGCGCCGCCGTCGCGGAAGGCCTGCGGAAGATCTTGGCGCGGATGGGGGTCTCGTGCCTCGCCTCGTACCGTGGCGCGCGGCTGTTCGAGATCCTCGGCCTGAGCCGGAGCCTGTGCGATCGGTGGCTCTCGGGCCCTTCGAGCCGGGTCGGTGGCATCGACGCCAAGGCCATCGTCGCCGCGATCCGTGCGTTTCACACGAGCGAGGACGTCTCCCTGACCGAACAGGGCCGGTACCGTGGGCGCCGCGACGGCGAGCACCACGTGCTCTCGCCCGTGACCGCGCGCCTGCTCCACACCGCAGTGCGCAACAGCGACCCTGCGGCCTACGCGAAGTTCGTCGAAGCCGTCGACGGCGGACCATCGACGAACCTCCGCGATCTGCTCGCGATCCGCGCCGCGACGCTGCCGATCCCCCTCGATGAGGTCGAGCCCGTCGAAGCCATCCTGCAGCGCTTCTGCACGGGCGCGATGAGCCTCGGTTCGCTGTCTCGCGAGGCGCATCAAGCGCTCGGCGTCGCGATGAACCGGATCGGCGGCAAGTCGAACTCCGGCGAGGGCGGCGAGGACCCCCGTCGGAACAAGCCCTTCGAGGTCGACGACCCGCAGAGCGGGAGCGCATGGGCACCCAAGGCGGGGGACTGGGCCGACTCCGCCGTCAAGCAGGTCGCCTCCGCCCGCTTCGGCGTCACGGCGAGCTACCTCGCGACGGCGCGTCAGCTCGAGATCAAGATGGCCCAGGGAAGCAAGCCCGGCGAAGGCGGTCAGATCCCTTCAGACAAGGTCGTCGGGGAGATCGCCAAGCTACGCCGCGCACCCGAAGGCACCGCACTGATCTCGCCGCCGCCCCACCACGACATCTACTCCATCGAGGACCTGGCGCAGCTGATCTTCGACCTCAAGCGCGTCAACGCCACGGCGCCAGTCAGCGTCAAGCTGGTCGCCCGCGCCGGCGTCGGCACGATCGCTGCGGGTGTGACCAAGGCGGGCGCCGACATCCTGCAGATCTCGGGCGCGGACGGCGGCACCGGCGCGAGCCCTCTGGCCAGCATCAAGCACGCGGGCCTTCCGTGGGAGCTCGGCTTGGCCGAGACCCAGCAGGTGCTCGTCCGCAACCGCCTGCGCGGCCGGGTGACGCTCCGTGTCGACGGCGGCATGCGGACCGGCCGTGACGTGATGATCGCGGCCCTCCTCGGCGCAGAAGAGTTCGGTTTCGGGACGGCGGCCTTGATCGCGGTCGGCTGCGTGATGGCGCGCCAATGCCACGTCAACACCTGCCCCGTCGGGATCGCGACGCAGTCCGAGGCGCTCCGCGCCCGCTTCCCGGGAACCCCCGAGCACCTGATCGCGTACCTGACGTTCGTCGCCGAGCAGGTGCGACACGAGCTCGCGCGCGTCGGCTTCCGTACCCTCGACGAGGCCGTCGGCCGGGTCGACCGCCTCCGCGTCCGACCCGAGGCCTCCCGGGTGGGCCTCGACCTCTCGCCGCTGCTGTCCGACCTCGGCGGGCGCGACGACGCGCGGTCCAAGCAAGGTCCGCAGCGCAACCCCGCCCACCACCTCGGCCTCGACGAAGAGATCGCCGCCGCCATCCTTCCGGCGCTCGAAGCCACCGGGGAGGCCCACGGTCGATGGCGCGTGAGCAACCGCGATCGGACGCTCGGCGGGCGCATCGCGGGCTGGATCGGCGCGCGCTACGGCGACCAAGTGCTCCCCGACAACAGCGTGCGCATCGAGCTGAGCGGTGTTGCGGGCCAGTCGTTCGGCGCGTTCGCCCCCCGGGGGATGACGTTGCGGCTCGAAGGAGAGGCCCAGGACTACGTCGCGAAGGGCTTGTGCGGCGGCATCGTCTCGATCGCAGCGCCACCCGACGAGACCTCCCCCGTGCTGGCGGGCAACACGGTCCTGTACGGTGCGACCGGCGGCGAGCTGTACGTGGCCGGCCGCGTCGGCGAGCGGCTGGCGGTGAGAAACTCCGGCGCGACCGCGGTCGTGGAGGGATGCGGCGAACACGGCTGCGAATACATGACCGCAGGAGAGGTCCTGCTGCTCGGCGAGACGGGCTGGAACTTTGGTGCCGGCATGTCGGGAGGACGGGTGCTCGCGTGGGACCCCAAGGCCAAGCTCGGCGCGCGCATCGCGCGCTCATCGGTCTCGCTCCGCGCGGCGACCGACGCCGAGCGCGACCGGGCCTACACGCTGCTGGAGGCGCACGCGCACCATACGCGCTCTCCACTGGCGCGACGTCTGTTGCGAAGCTGGGAGTCGGTCGCCGAGGCGCTCATCGCGGTGGTCCCACACGGTCAAGCCGCCGCGGAGCCAGCCCCCGATGCCCACAAGGCGACCGCGTGATGCGAGCGCCTTGACCGCCCCACCGCACCGCATCGGGTTACGCCGTCGCATGCGCGACCTCCGGCGACTCCGCTTGTCCCACCTTGCCTTCGCCCTGCTCGGCGTCGGCTCTGCTTGGGCTGCGCCCCCGCTGAGCGCGGCCGAAGCCTCCTGGGCCGACGCCCTCGCGCCTCGGCACCTCGACGTGCTGCCGTGCGGCCACCTCGACGCCGCCAGCGAGGCGCGGGTCGCCGAAGCCGACGGCCTCCTCCCGTGGGTGAACCTGCGCGCGGCCGCGTGCGTCAGCACCTCGCCCGCGAAGGCCGCCGCGGAGGCGCGCCTGCGTTGGACACGCGACCCGCACCTCGCGGGACTCGCCAGCTTGGTCCTCGACGCGCTCCCTCGGCTCCCCTCCACGGAGGCGCGTCAGCTCGCCGACAGCTTGCGCGCGGGGCCGCACGCCAGCTGGGCCGTCGCCAAGCTCGACGCCCGCGTCACACCTGCTGGGCACCCACCGTGAACCCCGCGCGTCACGTCGCGTTGATCGGCGCGTTCTGCGTCGTCTCCGTCACCAACGGGTTGGCCGAGGCGCAGACCCTCACCGAGCCCTCCCCCTCGACCCCCGAAGCGGTCACGGCCAGCACCGAGACACCGACGTCTGCCCCGCTCGACCGCGTCCGGCTGGGCTGGCGTTGGATCCCAGGCCAAGTCCACACGTTCGAGTCCCGGGTCGGGTACACGCTCGGCGACGCCACGACCGTGCGCGCCGAGGCGTGGGCGTACACACCGCGCACCCTCGACGCGTCGGGCCTGCTCGACATCGAGGGTCAGCTCGTCGGCTTCGGTGCCAACCGCATCGTCCGACAGCGGCCGATGCCCGAGGGCAAGCTCCGGGAAGCGAGGGACGCGGCGCGCGAAGCCACGCCGACGGGCATCCGCCTCGAACTTCGTCTCAACGGTCGCATCACCGGCTGCTCGACCCAACAACGCGACCAAGCGCTGCCGCACCGACTCCTCGGCATGCACCTGCCGAGCGAAGCCGTCGGGCAGGGCGACACCTGGGCCGACGCCAGCCTCGCGCTGTGGCTCGCGCGTTGGCTCCCCGAGGATCTGCCCACATCGGTCGAAGGGGAGACGCAGCTGGTCGCGCTCCAGACCGCCACCCGCGGCTACACTGCCGTCCTCAAGCACCGCGCCACGGTCCACACGATCGACGGAGGACCGACGATCGAGATCGAGGGCACGACGTGGTGGGACACCGAGCCGGGCGCGGTGGGTCGCCGCGAGGTCGAGATTCGCCTCAAGGGGTCGGCCGACGACGAAGGGATCGGTGTGCTGCGCGCCGAGATCACACGACGCGACCGCGACACCTTCGTCCCCGACGACGAGCCCCTGTAGCCGGAGCGCCCTTGGCCGACGCGCGAACCCAACGCACGAACCCTTGGTCTCTCGCCGACAAGCGCGATGAGGGGGCGATGTGGCTCGCTTGGATCATCCGCCTGCGGTGGGTCGCGATCGGAACCCAGGCGCTCACGCTGTCGCTGACGTTTGC
Source organism: Alphaproteobacteria bacterium (assembly GCA_040382435.1). Classification (GTDB taxonomy): domain Bacteria; phylum Myxococcota_A; class UBA796; order UBA796; genus JBEIFN01. Next base: position 1,833 of record JBEIFN010000129.1, on the reverse strand, counting down.
GGTGATCGACACCCCCAGCCAGGTCATCCCGCTCCTCGCGCTGGCCGTCGTCGTCCTGCTCGTCGTCAACGCGCTGAGCCTACGCCGGCTGCGGTCGTCCGAGCCCGTGCGGCGCGAACAGCTGTTGATGCAGCTGCTCCTCGACGTGGGCGAGCTGACGCTGTTCTTTCTCTGCGCGGGCGGCGCGACCAACCCGTTCGTGATGCTCTACCTCGTGCATGTCGCGATGGCGGCCGTCATGCTCGACGGCCAAGCAGCGGGCGTCGTCGTCGCGGTCGTCGCGATCGCCAACCTCGCGCTGCACCTCGGCGGCTTGCCGCTGCACCTCGATCGCCACGTCCTCGCCGCCGAGACCTTGCTGCGGTTCGGACAGGTCACGGCCTTCACCGTCACCGCGGTCAGCATCGGCGCCTTCGTGATCGGGATGTCCGCCACCCTGCGGCGCAACAAGCAGCGCCTGATGGAAGCGCGGGAGCGGAGCCACCGCAACGACCGCCTGCGCGCGATCGGCACGCTCGCCGCCGGTGCCGCGCACGAGCTGAACACCCCGCTGTCGACCGTCGGCTTGCGACTGCGCCGGATCGCACGACGCCACCAAGACGGCGACACCGTCCGCGATCTCGACGTCGCGACCACGCAAGTCGCGCGCTGCGCCGCCATCGTCGACAACCTCCTCGTGGGCGCCGGCGATCCCACGGCGCGGGGCATGGAGCAGGTCGATCTCAACGTCCTCGTCGGTCAAACCGTCCGCATGTGGGAGAAGTCGTCGACGGTCCCAGCCGTGTTCACGCCGTTCTCCCGCCCCGTCGCCCTCGACCTCCCCCCGATCGCGTTCATGCAGGCCTTGATCAACTTGCTCGAGAACGCACGTGAGGCCCAGGGCGAGGTGGCCGACGCCACGCCGATCGATGTCCGCATCGACCGCGAGGGAGACCACGGGATCATCCGCGTCGTCGATCACGGCCCAGGCATGGCCGACCACGCCGATCGCGTGGGCGACCCGTTCTTTACGACGAAGGCCACCGGCACGGGACTGGGCGTGTTCGTCGCGCGTGCCGTCGCGGAGGGCGCCGGCGGCGGCCTGCGTTATGACCGTCACCAAGATGCCACGCACGCCGTGTGGTGGTTCGTCGCACCGGAGAGAAGCCCATGAGCCGCAGCGGGAGTCGGGGTCGCCTGTTGGTCGTCGATGATGACGACGCGTTCCGCGAGTCGATGGAGCTTGAGTTCACCGACCGTGGTTTCGCCGTGCTCACCGCGTCGGACCACCGCACCGCGCTCGGTCTGGCCGCCGTACACAAGCCACAGTACGCCGTGATCGACCTTCGACTCGGGGGCGAGCGGGGCCTTGAGGTCCTCAAGGACCTCGTCGAACGCCTGCCCGGCCTCAAGGCTGTGCTGCTCACCGGCTACGGCTCGATCGCCACCGCGGTCGAGGCCATCAAGCTCGGCGCGGTCCACTACTTGACCAAGCCCGCCAACCCCGACGACATCGAGAAAGGGTTCGAGCGCCTCACCGGTGACACCAACGTCTCCCTCCCCGAGGCGCCCCCATCGCTCGCCCGCCACGAGCGCGAGTACATCGAGTACGTCCTCGCGGCGACCAGCGGCAACATCTCCGAGGCGGCACGCCGACTCGGCCTGCACCGCCAGTCCCTGCAGCGCAAGCTTCGCAAGTACCCCCCGCGTCGCTGAGCCCCCACCGTGCTCCGACCGCCGCCACGAAGCGGGCCCGCCGTGGCGCCCTACGCGCATCGGCACCACGCGGGCAACCACGCCGATGTCTTCAAGCACGCCGGCCTGCTGGCGGTCGCCGACGCGCTGACCGGCCCC
>JBEIFN010000128.1:0-6412 GCA_040382435.1 Alphaproteobacteria bacterium | reverse complement strand
TGACTGATGCGAAACAGGTCGGCATCGAACCTTGCGAGATCCCCAAGGGTTCCCGCCAGTCCCACACCGGCCAGCGCCGCGTGTCGCGACGCGTCCCAACGCGACGCCGGGATCGGGCCGATGACCGGGACATCGGACCGCGCGATAGCGTCGAGGCCATCCAGATCGTCCGCGCCACCCGGGAACCGGCACGCCGAACCGACGACCGCGATCGGAGCACGCGCTCGGGCCTCCAGCTCGGCGACACGCCCCTTGAGGCGCCGCAAGCCGAGCAAGGCCGCGCGTAGCTCTTCCGCCTCCGCCATCACCGCTCCCGTCGGTCGAACTTAGCGCGCGGGCGCGTCCCCGTCCGCACCCGAGCCGCCTTCGTAGAGCGCGATGTAGGAGGCCGCGCAGCGCGCGATGTCAAACGGGGCCACCGCCGCAAGGCTCGCCGCGCCGAGCGCGCGTCGCGTATCGACCGGTAGCGCCACATGACGCGCGATGGCATCGGCCAAGGCCCCCGGCGCGGCCGGAGCCACCGCCTCCCCTCCTGCGCCGGCCGCGAGCAGGGTCGGCCCCCCGCCGCCCGTCGTCACCAACAGCGGCAAGCCGGCCGCGCAGGCTTCGAGCAGCGTGATCGGCAGCGCCTCGGAGATCGACGGCAGACAGAACATGTCGAAGGAAGCCATCCAGGCGGGGACGTCGTCCGACGGCCCAGGGAAGTCCACGCGATCCGCCACGCCACGGGCCTCCGCCTGCGCGCGAAGCGAAGCGGCGAGCTCCCCGTCACCCACCACGGTGCAGCGGACCGCGACGCCGCGCGCCGCGAGCATCGCGACCGCCTCGATCAAATCCGCTTGGCCCTTGATCGGGGTGAGCCGCCCGACGGTACCGATATGCAGCGCCCCGCCTTCGGCGATCGGCGCGCGCGGCCGTCCTTGCAACGGCACCCCGTTGGCCACCGTCCGCACCGGACAACCCGGCGCCTCCCCCCTCGTTCGGACCGCTGCGCTCGCCGCTTCGGAGCACCCCACCACGCACCACAGCGCGTAGGACAGCGCACGCCGCACATGAAGGAGCCAGCGCACGTCATCGGGGTGACAGGCGTGTTCGGTGTAGACGACCTTGCGGACACCCGCGAGGCGCGCCGCCACCGTCCCCCAGGCGAGCCCCGTGAAAAGGTGGGTATGGACCACGTCGGGCCGAAGGCGGCGCAACGCGGCCACCAGCCGTACCAACACCGAGACATCGTAGCGCGACCGCTTTTCAACCGGAATGACCCAACGACGCTCTTCGTCTGTGAGCCTGTTTCGAAGTAGACCCTCGTCGCGAAGGACCACGACGTACACCTCGTGGCCGGCTGCACGTTGCGCCTGCGCGAGCTGGAGCGCGAACACCTCGGCTCCTCCCAGCGTCAACGAGGGGACGATCTGTACAACCCTCATCGGGCGGCGACCTCTTCGAGCACCGAGAGCAGCCGACGGCACATGACGTCCTGAGAGAACTGCGCCTCGGCGCGGGCGCGGCTCTCGGCTCCCCGCTGTAGGCGGCCGACTTCATCCTCCGCCAAGCGGCGAACGCCCTCGGCGAGCGCGCCGACATCGGCCACAGGGGCGAGCACGCCGTTGCTGCTGTCGATGAGCGCGCGGATCCCCTCAACGTCGGTCGAGACGATCGGAAGCCCGGCGGCCATCGCCTCGATCATCGAGAGGGGCATCCCCTCCCAGTCGGAGACGGACAGGTAGACGTCGGACGCCATCAGCAGGTCGGGGACATCCGAGCGGCGCACGAGGAAGCGCACGTGGGCATCAAGGCCGTAGGAGGCCACAAGCGCGCGCAACGCCGCCTCGCGTTCGCCCCAGCCAATCAGGGCGAAGCGCAGGTGGGGATGGGTCGGGACCAAACGACGGGCGATCTCGATGATGTGGTGCTGCGCCTTTTGGTCGACGTACCGCCCGACGTTGGCCACGACGACGTCGTCCGGACCCGCGCCCAGCGCCGCGCGCGCCGAAGCGATCGCCGCCGCGTCCCGAGGACCAAACGGGGCCAGATCGAGCCGTTGGGCACGATGGTCATGCGCGAAGCCGACAACCCGGCGCGGGTGAGCCGACGGGCGACGTCCTGGCTGACCGGCACGACGCGGTCCGCGATGGCGAGCGGCCGCGACACCCACGCGTACCGATGCGCCGGCCAACCGTGGGCGACGGCCACCACCGGGACATCGCCGCGCGGGTTGGCGAGGCGCGCCACCCACGCCGTGACCAGCGAGTTGGCGATGATGACCGCAGGCCGATACCGGCGCACCAACGCGCCGATCTGCGCTGCCGCGAGGGGAACGCGGAGGCGGAGATCACGCAGCGCGATCGGATGGTACGTCACCCGCGGCGAGAGCTTCCCGACCAGCTCGCCCGGCGTGGCCGCGACGTGCACGTCACAACCCTGGGCCGCGAACCAAGCCGACACCGTGACGACCCAGGCCTCGGCCCCGCCGGTCGTCAGCTGGTTGGTCAGAATCAACAGGGGCGACGGCACAGCCACAGGACCTCGCTCGGCCGACGCACCGCGCCAGCACCCTTCCTTAGCCCGCCAGCGGCCGCATGCGCTCGGGAAGCCCTGCCGCCAACGCGGCCTGCGCCTCGGCGAGGCACGCCTCAGCAGGACGCGACGCCCACGAGGACGTGTCGATCGGCGGAAGAACCCGCATCGTAACCGGCGAAGGGCGGATCTCCCAACGCGTCGACGGCCAAGCGTCGAACGCCCCCTCGCACGCGACCGGAACGATCGGAAGGCCCGTCTCGACCGCGAGGTGGTAGATCCCCTTCTTCAAAGGCATCAAACGTCCATCCTTGGACCGCGTGCCCTCCGGCCAGATCCAAATCCCCATCCGATACCGCCGGACCGTCTCCGCCAGGTCCCGCATCGCCGCCACGGCCTTGCTGTGATGGCCCCGGTCGACGAGGAGATGACCACTCAACAGGTAAAGCTGACCGAAGAAGGGGATCCAAGCGACCTCCTTCTTCGCCACGCCGACAGCCCCGACCGGCGCGTGCCAGATGCCAAGGAAGACGTCGAGCGTCGAGGTGTGGTTCATGATGTAGATCGCCGGACGGTTGGGATCGAGGTGCTCTCCCCCCAACGTCGTGACGGGGCACCCGGCGAGGCGCATCATCGCCGAACCCGTCAACCAACCCCAGTAGTTGCACAGCTTGACCCGGATCGCGCGGCTCGGGAGAAACGGCAGCAACAACAACGCCTGCAGCGGCGCTGCGACCGCCATCCACAGCATGCCGAGCGAGAGCCGGAGCGCGGTGGTCAGCGCCCCCATCAGAGCGAGCGTCCCGCGCCGACCACGATGACGGCGCCCACCTGCGGCTCGCCCTCGACCCAGCGGAAGCGCGGCTCGACAGCGACGAAAATTCGACGCATCAGGACGTTGTGCGGCTGCGACCACCCGATCCGCGCGGCGACGAACGGCGCAGGCGCGAAGCGGCTTTGCACGCCAGAGCGCCCCTCGGCGAGCTCGGTGACCACCATCAAGTCCGGACCGACCGACGCGCCCACCGCGAGGCCGGACTTGGCGACGTAGTCCCACGCCACCCCAAGCTCGACGTTGTTCGTCCACTGCAGCGCGATCGGACCCTCGAGCAGGAGGCCCACCGAGCCGCCGATGCGGTGGGGTCCAAGGTTCTTGCCCGCGGTGAACCGAAAGCCCAGCGCCATCCAAGCGGGCTGATCCAAGAACATCGGAAGCGTCGTCACGCCGGGCGTCGCCGCGAAGTCGAACGACGCCGCCGGCGGGATCACCTTGAGCTGAATCGGCTCGGGAGGTGCCTCCTCCACCGCGTACAGCGACGCAGCGTCCGGACGCGCGGGGGCCTCGGACCCTTGCGCCACCCCTGTCTGCCCACTCGTCGTCTGCGCAGCCGCCACCGAGAGCGCCAAGGTCCACGCGATCATTGCGCCTCCACCGGCGTGCTTCTAACGCCACCGCGCCGGTCGCGACGTCGGGATCTGTGAAAAGGGGAACAACGCGCACCCCAACGAAGCCGCGCCACGCCCAGCGCTGGTGCGATACGGGCCCACATCGCGAGGTCTGCATGCGTCGTCTCCTCCCTATCGCGCTCCTCACCGCGCTCTCCTGCAAGCCCGACGGAGAGGCCCCGCCCGCACCGTCCCCGTTGCTCGACGTCCCGGCCTCTGCCTCCTGGACGATCCCCGGCATGACGGGGACCGCGCAGGTCATCCGGAACCCCCAAGGTATCCCTTGGGTCTACGCCGAAAACCGCGGAGACCTCGGCCGCGCGCTCGGGTTCGTGCTCGCGCGCGACCGCTACTTCTACATGGACCTCGCACGGCGCCTGAGCCAAGGTCGCGTCGCTGAGCTGCTCGGCGCCGACGCGCTGCAGACCGACATCGAGTCGCGGATGACCGCGATGACGTGGATCGGCGACCACCTGGGGGCGCTGATCCGCAACGACCCAGAGATGTCCGCCTACTTTGGCGGCGTCGCCGAGGGCGTCAACGCCCACGTCGCGGCCGTTCAAGCCGGGCTGCTGCCACCTCCCACCGAATACGGGCTCGCCGCGGGCCTGCTCGGGACGACCCCCGAGGCCTTGCTGACCCCGTTCTCGCTCGAAGACGTCGTCGCCGGCATGGTCACCGTTCTCTACGAATCCGGCTTCGAAACCAAGGACGTCGGACGCTCCGCCGACGCCGAGCGGATGTCCACCCTGTTTGCCGGTGTCGATCTCGAGACGCTCCGGCAGGCCGGGCTCGACGAGGACGTCTGGAACCGGGCCGACCCCGTCAAGGACGTCGCCGTCGTCTCGGACTGGGCCGAGCGCGGTCCCGGCGTCCGCGCAGGCTCCAGCCCCCGGCGCGCCCGCCGAACCGGGGTCGCTCCCGGCGTGCTCTCCCGCCTGCACGCGCACACCCAGCGCATCGAAGACCGCTTGCACCACGACTGGCAGCATGGCTTTGGCAGCAACGCCTGGGCGGTCTCCGGAGAGGCCAGCGCCGACGGCCGCGCGATGATCGCGACGGACGGCCACCTCGACCTGTCGATCCCCCGTTGTTCTACCAAGTCGGCATCGACACCCAGCACCTCGGCGGCGGCGACATCCATCAAGTCGGCATGATGACGCCCGCCATGCCGCTGATGAGCACAGGCACCAACGGCGAGATCGCGTTCGGACAAACGCAGCTCTTTGGCGACATCACCGACTGGTACGCCGAAGAGCTCCAGCTCGACGCGGCCGGCGCGCCGGCCGCGTCCAAGTTCAGCGACGCCTGGAAGCCGCTGCTGCCCACCACCGAGTCCTTCGCCGTCGCGAACATCCCGATCCTCGGCTCGACGGGTGGGACCACCACGCTCACCCGCTACACCACCTTCGACGGACGCTGGATCACCAGCGTCGAGGGCACCGCCGTCAGCGGACCCGAGGCGGCCGGCACCGGACAAACGGCGATCAACCTGCTCGGAGACTGGGTGATCCCCGGCGACGTCGACGGAGACGGGCGCGTCACCGCGGTGTCGTTCGACTACGCCGGCCTCGACCTCTCGAACATGGCAGCGACGATTGACCGCTACAACCGCGCGACCGACGTCGCCTCGTTCGCCGAGGCCACCCGCGACCTCGTCGCCTACAGCCTCAACCTGGTCGCAGCCGACAAGGACGGGAGCATCCTGTACACGGCGTTCCAAGCAACACCCTGCCGTGACTACCTCGAACGCGACGCCGAAGGCGTGTGGACGGAGGGCTCCGACCCCAACCTGCTGCTCGACGGCAACCGCTATGGCGGCTTCCAAATCCCGTTGACGAGCGACGGCCGCGTCGACACCGCCCCCGGCGCGACCGACCCCTACGCCTGCGTCATCCCTTGGGAGGAGGTCCCCCACGCCTTCGACCCGTCGCAGGGCTACTTGGTCACCGCCAACAACGATCCTGGGGGCGTCACGTTCGACGGGTCGCTGACCAACGACGTGCGCTACATCGGTGGCCCATGGATGGAAGGGTACCGCGCCGCGGAGATCACCGAGGAGCTGTCCGCGATCGCCGGCGATGCAACCGTCGCCGACATGCAGCGCATCCAAGGCGACCACACGAGCGTGATCGGAAAACAGCTCGGACCGGAGCTGCTCGCCGCGATCGACGCCGTCCGCGCATGGACCCAGCAGGACCGCCTGCTGTCGCCGACCGAGCAGCGCGCCGTCGACGCCTACCTCGCGCGCCAGGCCGAGATCGAGGACGTCTACACCCGGCTAACGACTTGGTCAGACCGAGGGTTCGAAGCTGAGAGTGGCGTCGAGACGTTCTACCACTCGCCGTCGCCAGAGGCGGTCCAAGACAGCATCGCGACCTCGATCTTCAACGCCTGGATGGGCCGCTACGTCGGTCGGACCATCAACGACGAGAACATCCCGGGCCTC
>JBEIFN010000127.1:0-6478 GCA_040382435.1 Alphaproteobacteria bacterium | reverse complement strand
GGGGGTCGACGATCGACTCTGTGAGCGGTTGGGGATTTGGGCGGCGCGCGCAAACCTCGACCGGTGGGACGACTTGGTCGCGCGGATCCACAACCCCCAGCACGTGGTTCGCGTCGCGATCGTCGGCAAGTACACCCACCTGACCGACACGTACATGAGCTTGAACGAGGCGCTTCGACACGGCGGTGTCGCCAACGGCGCCAAGGTCGAGCTGCACTACGTCGACTCGGAGACGATCGACGTCGATCATCCCGAGATCGCCTTGGCCGGGTGTCACGCCCTGCTCGTCCCTGGCGGCTTCGGCTCGCGGGGGACCGAGGGCAAGATCGCGGCGATCCGCCACGCGCGGACGACCGGGCTGCCGTTCTTCGGCATCTGCCTCGGCATGCAGCTGGCGGTGGTGGAGTACTGCCGCAACGCCCTTGGGTTGGCGGGCGCAATGTCGCGGGAGTTCGACCCGAACCCGGCGCACCCGGTGATCGAGATGATGAACGAGCAGCATCAGGTCACGCAGAAGGGCGGCACGATGCGCCTAGGCGCGTACCCCTGCACGCTCGAGGACGGCAGCCTCGCGGCGCGGGTCTACGGCAGCACCTCGATCGACGAGCGCCACCGCCACCGCTACGAGGTCAACCCCGCCTACCACGATCGCCTTCAGGGAGACTTGTGGCTGTCGGGGCGTTCGCCCGACGGTTTGCTCGCGGAGGTCGTCGAGCACCGCACGCACCCGTACTTTGTGGCGTGCCAGTTCCACCCCGAGTTCAAGAGCCGGCCGTTGGCCGCGCATCCGCTGTTCAGCGCCGTTGTGCGCGCGGCCGTTCAGCACCGGGCGACGGCTGAGGGGACCATCGCCGCAACGTGACGTTGTTGGCGGATCCGTCCGCGGCGAGAACGGCGGGCGGCAGGAACCGTCATCAAAGGACTTGCCATCGCGGATGGGGAGCGTACCGTCAGGGTGTGATGCCACGTCGCGCCATGCTGCGTCCCATCCTCGCGCCGCCTGCGCGGGTGGAGGCGTCCGCAGGCCGAGGGTGTCGCCGGTCGAGTGAGCGTCGCGGAAGGAATGTTCCTTCAGCCGGCGCGCGCCGTGCCGATGGACTCGGTGGGAACAGGGAGGTCCGATGCAACTCGAGGTGACGTTCCGCAACACCCGTGCACGCGACGAGATTCGTCGCCGTGCGGAGGCGCTGTTTGGCAAGCTTGAGCGGTTCCTCGACGAGACGAGCGAGGGGACCTGTGCGATCAGCACCGAGCATGGCGCGATGCGCGTCGAGATCGGGGTTTCGGCGCACGGCCAGGCACACCACGCGCACGACGAGGACGAGGATCTGCAGACCGCGCTCGACCGCGCGTTTCACACCGTCGAGCTGTCGCTGCGTCGCGCCAAGGACAAGCGGGTCGATCGCAAGCGTCGCGGTCACACCGACGAAGTGGACGGGTTCGGCACCGAGGAGGCCGACGCCGTGTGATGGGGGCCTTGGCTCCAACGAGCGTTTGCAGCGCTCGCTGGGGCCGGGCTGTGCGGAGGTTGGACACCGCGTCGCCGCCGGTTAGAAGGCGGTTCCGCTCCGGGTCCGTTGGAACCGGTTCGGGTTCGGGGGGGCTTGCCTCCCTGTGTTCAACCTCACGACGCACGATCCGCGTGCAAGGCGGTCCCATGACCATGCGCAATTACCTGTTCACCTCGGAATCCGTCACCGAGGGACACCCCGACAAGCTCTGCGACAACGTCTCTGACGCGATCCTCGACGCCCACTTGGCGCTCGACCCGAACGCCCGCGTCGCCTGCGAGACCGCCGTCAAGACGGGTTTCGTCCTCGTCGCGGGTGAGATCACGGCCCACGGCCACGTCGACTACCCGACGATCGTCCGGCAGGTCGTCAAGGACATCGGCTACACCCACACCGAGACGGGCTTCGACGGCAACACCTGCGCCATCATGGTCGCGGTCGAGCAGCAGTCCCCCGACATCAGCCAGGGCGTCACCGAGGGTGAGGGCCTGCACACCGAGATGGGCGCGGGCGACCAAGGCATGATGTTCGGCTACGCGATCAACGAGACGCCGGCGTTGATGCCCGCCTCGATCTACTACTCGCATCGCCTGTCCGAGAAGCTGTCGGCCGTGCGCCGCGATGGCACCCTCAACTGGCTCCGTCCCGACGGGAAGACGCAGGTCACCGTCGAGTACGTCGACGGTCAGGTCGCCCGCGTCGACGCCGTCGTCGTCTCGACCCAGCACGCCGAGCATGTCGGCCACGCCGAGATCGAGGCCGAGATCATCGCCAAGGTGGTCCAGTCGACGATCCCCGCCCACCTGCTCGACAGCCGCACCAAGTACTTCATCAACCCGACCGGTCGCTTCGTCATCGGCGGGCCGATGGGGGACGCGGGTCTGACCGGCCGCAAGATCATCGTCGACACCTACGGCGGCCACGGCAGCCACGGTGGCGGCGCGTTCTCGGGCAAGGACCCGTCCAAGGTCGACCGCTCGGCCGCGTACATGGGCCGCTACATCGCCAAGAACCTTGTGGCTTCTGGCTACGCGGACCGCGCGCTCGTGCAGCTCGCCTACGCGATCGGCGTCGCCGACCCCGTCAGCGTCATGGTCAACACCTTCGGCACCGGCAAGGTCGCCGACGAGCGCCTCACCGACGCCGTGCGCCAGATCTTCCCGCTCAAGCCAGCCGGTCTGATCAAGCACCTCGACCTCAAGCGCCCGATCTACCGCGCCACCGCCGCGCACGGACACTTCGGTCGCGATGGCTTCCCTTGGGAGAAGGTCGACATGGCCGACGCGATCAAGTCCTTCCTCGGCTGATCGTCCTCTTCACCCAAGGCTTGGCCCCCGGAGGAGCTCGCTCCTGCCGGGGGTCTCACTTTTTGACGACCCGAACGTCGCGATCTCGCGTACGCTGCGCGCATGACCACGTTGTTGCTCACGTTGATGGCGTGCCATGGCGGAACCGCCGTGGTGATCGGGGATACGGCTGGCGGAGACACCGCGGCCGACACGCCGGAGGTGGTTGCACCGCCGGCACCGGGCCTGGTGATCAACGAGGTCCTGTCGTCGAACCGGGACGTTGTGCTGCCCGACTTCGTCGGCGCGGCAGACGCGATCGCGGTCTTCAACCCGAGCGACCGGCCGGTCGAACTTTCGGGGTTTCGTCTCCGTGATGCCAGCTCAGGGTACTGGACGATGCCGCCAGGTGTCACGGTTCCTGCGGGCGGGGTGACGGTGCTCGTGGCCGACGGCCGGACCGAACTGGGGCCGGATCATCTGCCGTTCGCTCTGGATGCGTCGGGTGACGAGGTGGTGCTCCACCGTCCGGACGGGACCGAGGACGGTGTGCGGTTCGGCCCCTTGATCCCAGATGTCTCGATGGCGCGCGCCGTGGACGGTGGCGCGGTTTGGGAGGTCACGGCGACGCCGACGCTTGGCGTCGCGCAAGGGGGGAGAGGCGAGGACCCGCCGGGCGTGCAGGCCCCCGATGCCGACTGCGGACTGACGCTCGGCGTCGCCCCGTTGTGGAGCGTCGAGGGGGCGGACCTCGTCCCGAGCCGCGGCTGCGTCGATGGCGGCGATCCCGGGGACACGATGTGGGTGTCCAACGCCCCGTTCGTCGTCGGCGAGGCGTGGTCCACCGGGTTGGCCGATGCCGGTGCCTGGCCGATCCTCGCGGTGCGACCTCCCAGCTCGCCCAACGGCGTGCCGCAGACCGCGACGGTGACGGTCTCGGTGGCGGATGCATGGCAACGGCCGAGGAACGTCCTCGTCGACCCCGCGGCCTACACCGAGGAGTGGGGGCTCCCGGTGCTGCACCTGCTCCCGAAGGGCCGGGTGACCGAGTCGTATGTCCGGGCGGACGCTTGGTGGGAAGGCCGCCTCCTTAGCGCACAGATGAAGATCCGCGGCGCTGCCAGCGCCGGGTACCCAAAGCCTTCGTACACGGTGGAGTTTGATCCGGTCAGCCTCCCGATCGAGGGCGCTCCCGACAAGGACCACCTCGTCCTGATCAGCGATTTCGACGACAACGCGCACGTTCGGCAGAAGCTCGTCTACGACGCTTGGGCGCGCCTCGCCGCCGACGCGCCGTCGCCGCGCTTGGTCCCTTCTGCTTGGTACGTCGTCGTCTACGTGGGCGGCGTCTATCAAGGGTTGTTCACCGCGGTCGATCACATCGACGACGAGTTCGTACGGGAGCAGGGGTTCTCGGACACCGGCCCGCTGTTCAAGTCGGTGTCGCACGATGCGAACTACTATCGGACCGATGCGGGCGGTGGTCCGAAGGCGTGGCTCGCCGCCGGGTGGGAGAAGAAGGAAGGGCTGCCCGAGGACGACTTCTCGGCGATCGCCGACTTGACGGCTTGGTCGGCGGACGTCGACGATGCGACCTTCGCGGCCGGCGCAGACGCTCGGATCGCGGTGGACACGTTCCGTGACTGGTTCCTGCTCGTTCGGCACACGGCCGCGGGCGATTCCGCTGGGAAGAACGCGTACCTTTATCAAGACCCGCTCGACGGACGGTTCCACTTCGCGCCGTGGGACTTCAACGAAGCGCTCGGCCAGAACTGGCAGACGATCCGTGTGCCGAACGACAGTGTCAGCGACTACGTATGGACGAACGGCATCTTTGGCCACATGCTCCGTGAGCATGGGCTGGCGGAGGCGCTGTGGGCGAGGGATGCGGCGACGCGGGCGCCAGGCGGCGCGCTCTCCGCGGACGCCTTCTTGGTGGATCTTGCGCAGCTTCGCGTCGTCGTCGAGCCGCATGCGCTCCGGGACTGGGCCCGTTGGTCGGGGGATTACCGGGCCTGGTGGGGCTGGCGTGGCGATGTCGTCGGTCCGACCGAGGAGCTCGATGGGGTCGAGGCGTGGATCGCGGGTCGAGATCGCGCCTTGGACGCTGCGCGTCCCTGATCGGAACAAAGAACGTCGAACACGTGACGCAACGGTGCGGACAGGCGCGCTGCGATCGCTTACATGACGCAACCGACGGGTCGGTCCCGTCGAGATCCCCTCGTAGCGGAGCCTGCGCATGAACGCCCTCGCGACGTTGGTTCGGTCCACGGTCGGCCAAAAGGTGCTGATGGCCGTCACTGGTTTGATGATGGTGGGGTGGCTCGCGCTGCACACCACGGGCAACCTCCTCGTGTTCGAGGGGCAGGCCGCGTTCGATAAGTACGCTGCCTTCATTCAGAGCGGGTTTGGCGTCGAGCCTGCGCTCCTCTGGGTGTTGCGTGCGGTCATGCTGGCTGCCATCGTCGTTCATGTACGGGCGGCCTTGGCGCTCTCGGCGCGCAACCGCGCCTCGCGTCCTGCCGACTACGCCGCGGGCCGCAAGGACCAAGCCACGAGCTACGCCGCGCACTTCATGCGCGGGGGCGGCATCGTGATCTTGCTGTACTTGGTGTTCCACCTCCTGCACCTCACCACGGGGCAGGCGCACCACGCCTTCCGTCCTCATGAGGCGTTTCACAACCTCGTCACGGGCGTCAGCCAGCCGGCCGTCGGCGTGGCGTACTTGATCGCCAACCTCGCGCTCGGCGCGCACCTCGCGCACGGCGTCAGCAGCGCGTTCCAGACCCTTGGCGTCGACCATCCGGGCTACAACGGCCTGAAGTTCGCGCTCGGCAAGGCGGTGCCTGCGTACATCGCGGGTGGCAACTTGCTTATTGCCCTCTCGATCCTCACCGGCATCGTCCACCTCTGACGCCCGCACGGAGCCATGACCATGGAACTCAACTCCCGCGTCCCTGACGGCCCGATCGAGTCCTCGTGGGACCGACACCGCCTCAACATCCGTGTCGTCAACCCGGCCAACAAGCGCAAGTACCACGTGATCGTGGTCGGAACGGGCTTGGCTGGTGCTTCGGCCTCTGCGACGCTGGCGCAGCTCGGCTACAACGTCTCGGCGTTTTGTTTCCAGGACTCGCCGCGCCGCGCACACTCGATCGCCGCCCAGGGCGGGATCAACGCCGCGAAGAACTACCAGAACGATGGCGACAGCATCTGGCGGTTGTTCAAGGACACCGTCAAGGGCGGCGACTACCGCGCCCGTGAGGGCAACGTGTGGCGCCTCGCGCAGTGCTCGGTGAACATCATCGACCAATGCGTCGCGCAGGGCGTTCCCTTCGCGCGGGAGTACGGCGGTCTGCTCAGCAACCGCTCGTTCGGCGGTGCGCTGGTCAGCCGCACGTTCTACGCGCAGGGACAGACCGGTCAGCAGCTGTTGATCGGTGCCTACCAAGCGCTCGAAGAGCAGATCGGCAAGGGTGCGGTCAAGATGCACGCCCGCACCGAACTCCTCGACGTGGTCGTCGTCGATGGCAAGGCCAAGGGCATCGTCGTCCGCGACCTCGTCACCGGCCAGATCAGCAGCCACGCCGCCGACGCCGTGGTGCTCGCGAGTGGTGGCTACGGCAACGTCTTCTACCTTTCTACGAACGCCAAGGGCTGCAACGTCACCGCGACGTGGCG
>JBEIFN010000126.1:0-6488 GCA_040382435.1 Alphaproteobacteria bacterium | reverse complement strand
GCCGTCATGGACCCACAACGGCAACGTGTAGTGGTTGACGGTCACGACGGGCTCGATGCCGGCAGCGCGTAGGGCCGCGAACATCGCTTGGTAGCGCGCCACGGCCGCGGGCTCTGCGAAGGCATCCATCTCGGTGACGGGCGTCCCGTCGGGCACCGCCTCGGGGAACAGGCGTGACCACTCGAGGCTCATCCGAAACGCCGTCATGCCGTCGGCTTGCATGCGCGCGACGTCCTCTTCGAACAGCTCCCACATGCCGGGGCCGGCCTCCACCGTCTGTCCGGTGACGTACAGGCTGTCTTCTTCGAGGATGCGCGGGTCGGTCACCCAGGCGTACCAGTCGCTGTTCGGGTCGACGCAGTCGGTGCGGGTCGGGCAGCCCATCTCGACCTGAAACCCGGCGGTCGCGGCACCGAACCGGAACCCCTCGGGAAACGCCCGCGTGAGCGGGGTCTCGGGCGAAGACGTGCAGGCGAACAAGGAGATCCACAGGAGCAAGGCCCCTCCAAGCATGGGCATTTAACCCTCTGACCCTCGCCCGTCAGACGTCGAGTAAGCGTCGTTTCTCGTCGTCGTCCGCGACGTCGATGGGCCGTTCTCCCTTCCGGTTGGTGGGGTGCGGGTCCGCACCCCCGTTCAGAAGCGCCCGCACGGCTTCGACGTCGGCGTAACGGCTCGACCAGTGCAGCGGCGTGTCTCCGGCCTCGTCGACGGCATTGGGGTCCGCACCGGCGGCGAGCAAGGCCCTGACGTGTGGCGCGCCCCAGTCGACGGCGAAGTGCAAGGGGGTCTGACCGAGATCGTCGGGTCGGCTCGGATCGGCTCCAGCCTCGAGCAGGGCAGACACCACGTCCAGGCTCTCCGCGAGCAGGATCGGCGTCGCGCCATCGTCGTCGGCGGCATTGGGGTCCGCACCGCGCGCGAGCAACAGGCGGGTGACCTCGGGCTCCGTGTCGGCATAGTGCAACGCGGTCGCGCCGTCGTGGGCGCGCGTCTCGATGTCGACGCCTGCATCGAGCAGCGCGCACACGGTCAGCACTTCACCGCGTCCAGCTGCGGCGTGCAACGCCGGGATGTCTTCTTCGTCGAGCATCGTCGCATCGGTCGGTTGCTCGCCGAGGTCGGCATCCGTCGGCGCAGGTGACGCGTCGTCGAACGCGGCGCGTAGCGTCGGCGGCATCGGCGGCCGTGCCTCGAACGGTGTCTCTGCCGTGTCACGACGGGGTCTTAGGACGACCCACGCCACGAACGCGAGCATGCTGAGCCCAGCCACCGTCCAAGGATCGAACGTCACGCCGTCACCTCTCGACGCATCCTTGCACACCGCGCGCCCCGGTGTAGGGGACGACGTCGCAGAGCGTGGAGGCGGCGTTGCTCGCAGGGTGGCTACTCGTCGTCGGCGCGGCCGTTGCGTCTCCCGAAGCCGGCCTCGGCCGGGAGCCCGACCGCGTCCTCAGCGTGGGGCTCGGGATCGCGCCGCTCGTCGGCGTCGATGGCGCGGCTGGAGCCGTCGGCCAGGCGACGCTGCTCGTCCACCTTCCGCCCTTGTCGATCGAGGTCGTCGGCGCGGAAGGGGCTGTGACACCGGCGACGCGTACCGTCGGGTTCATCGGGATCGGGCTTCGCAAGCACATCGCTTACGGAACGTGGGCGCGCGTGCTGTTCGCTCACCATCATGAGAGCCTGTGGGATGACTTCGTCGCGCACCCGGCCGCCTCCTTCGCGGGAACCCACGCCTCGATCGACCATCGCTCCGGCATCGACGTCGGTTTGGGCGTCTCACCCGCCGTGGGGCCCGCGCGCCTCGACCACCGTCTTCGGCTCGATCTCGGCGTGAGCGTCCGTGCCTTCCCCGGGGCTGGCTCCGAGCGCACACCGGTCTACCTGGGGGTGCAGGTCGGGGTCCTCGGTCGGGTCGGGCCTCGCTGGCAAGTCCGCGACCCCTCGCCACCCCCTTCGTCGGAGCCTACGCCATGACGTCGTCTCGTCTGCGGGCTGCGCTGCTCGCGGCGCTTCACGCGCTGTTGGTCTCGTTCGCGCTTACGTTCTGCGACGCCGTCGGCCATGTGGCCTACGGGACGCTCGTCTACACCGATCCCGACGCTGGCAGCCTGTTCAGGGGACAGCCCACGCTCCAGGTCTGGCTCGGGTTCCTCGGGATCGGCGTGTTCGTTACGCTCGCTGGGGCCGCGCTCCGCTCAGAGGCCCCGCGGCCCGGGCTTGGCGCGACGGCGTTGGGCGTCCTCGCGTTTTTGGCCGCCTACATCGCAAGTGGACCGCTCGGGGCGTGGCCGATGACGCTGCACGCGCTGTTCGTCGCGACGTGGTGGCTGCACCTGCAGACGTTTCCTCCGGCTACCCAACAACGCTTGGTCGCATGGTCCGTGCTGCTCGGGCTGCTCGGGCCGGTGTTCGAGGGCGCGTACGCGCAGACGGGGTTCTTTCACTACGTCGACGCCGACGCGTTCGGCGTGCCGATCTGGTTGATGGGCATTTACCTGCACGGCGCGCTCGCGGTGGCGCGAACGGTGCGCTGGCTGGCCGACCCGTGAAGCCTCGGAGGGCCTCTCACCCGGTCGCGAAGGGAGCGTACGGGACGACGCCGGGTAGCCAAGCGCCGGGGTCGATGTCGAACATCTGCAGCAGACCTGCGTTGAGGTTGTCGTAGCGGGGGAGCAGCCCGCTCCCGAGGACCGCGCCGGTTGCGACGTCGACGGCGAGGGACTCACCGCGCGCATCGGTGGCGCCGAACGACCGGCCGCCTTGGACGCCCGCGCCGATCAACATCAGGCTCATGTGGGGCCAATGGTCCTTCCCGGCGCGCGCGTTGAGCAGCGGGGAGCGCGTCATCTCGGACAGCACGACCACCGTGGTGGACGCGAGCAGATCGGCGGCGTCGAGGCTCGACACCAGGTGGTCCAACCCTGCGAACAGGCGCTGCCAGAGGCCGTGCTGGTTGACGTTGAGCGCGTGGGTGTCCCAGAACTCTCCACTGTTGAGCGTCACCGTTGAGCAGAGGTCGGCTTGGAGTAGGGAGACCGCGAGGTCGGCCTGCTCGGCCAGCGAAGGCGCCAGGCCCGTGGTCAGCCCTGTGAGCGCGACCGCGCCTTGCCCGCGGAACCGCGCCGCGCGCACCAAGGACTCGACGCGCTCGGTGAGCTTGCGCGCGTTGGCGCCCGTGGGCAGGAAGGTGGCCGACAGCGCGCGGGTCCGCGCGTCGAGATGGGCGGTCAGCGCGTCGCGATCGGCCGACGACACCGTGAACTGCGGGTAGGTGACGTCGAACGCGTCGGGCGGCCCGATCGGGACGGCGTCGTCGACCAACGCGCGGAGCTGGTTCTGCGCGCCGAGGCGTCCGACGGTGGCGGCGAGGGGACCGGTGAACGCCATGCCCGACATGTCGACCGACCCGAGCGGGCGGTCGCCGCCGAGCGCCGCGCCGATGATCGTGCTGAACGACGCCGACCGATCCAGGGCGGTGCCCGTCATCGCGCGAACGCGGCACGGTGGGTGCGCGAGGGACCCGACGCCGACCCCGTTGACGATGGCCGTCTGCGCTCCCCAGCGCTCAAAGTAGGCGTCCACCGCGGGGCGCTTGAACGGGTTGCTGACGACGAGCAGATCGCCGTACGCCATCAGCCGCTCGCGGTCGTCGGGCTGGCTGCGGTCTTCGTCGACCTGCGGGCCATCGACGTAGGCGGACTGGAACTTGGGATCGAGGACGAACGTCGTGTCCCACCCGCCATCGACGTAGACGACGACGAGCCTTCGCGTCGGAGGATCTTGGGTTCCGACGGCGCGCACGAGGCCCGGCAGCGCGAGCGCGCCGGCGGAGGACATCAGCAGCTGGCGGCGGCTCCACATGCTCACACCCACCACAGCTGGGGATCGAGGAAGACTGCGGCGAGCGTCAGCACCCAGGCGCGTCGCATCGGGTCAGCGTCGCCCTCGGCCGCGGCGCGGTCATGGGTCTGCTGCCACAACGCCGTCAACGCCGTCAACGTCGCCGTGTCGGGCCGCTCGCCGAGGAACCGACGCAGCAGCCCCTGCAGCGTCTCGTTGACCGCCGCCGGATCGTCCGGGTTGGGCAGCAGTCGGCGGTCGGAGGCGGACGCCGCACGATCCGCGTCGAACACGAACGCCGCCGCTTCGAGCGCGAACCGCGTCCCGACGAGCTCGCGCGTCGGTGTCGCCGTGTGGGTCGGCCGCGTCACGAGGTGGCCGTCGACGCCGCCGAACATCGAGCGGTAACCGAATCGATCGGAGCGCATCAGGTCGACCTCGCCCCAGCAGGTCGAGCCATAGGCGTCGTCGCCGCGGCCACACGTGGGAGAATCTTGGACGGAACGCCACGAGAACCCTGTTTCGGCCTCGATCGCGCGGGCGTACGTCTCGGGCCGGAGCAGCAGCAGGGAGGTGCCGCTCCCGGTGCCCTCGATCGTCGCGAAGCCGGGGTGCCGGACGATCGCGCCGACGAGCGCGCGCAGCTCGAATGCGCCATCGACGAAGGCATCGCGGAGCGCCACGACCTCCGCGAACGGGACGTCGTCGGGCTCGCGCTGCGTCAACCAAGCCGACCACCGCCGCGCTGCGCACATCGCGAAGCGCGGGTCTTCGGTCATCATTTCACCGAGGTCGGCCAGATCGTCGCCGGGTTGCCCGTAGAAGCCAGGCGGACGCAGGTTCCACGTCTGCCAGTCGTGGCGCGCTTCGGGGAGATAGCCGCGGATCGGGTAGCAGAACGATGACGGCGGCTCGTCGGTGGGCGCGTCGGCGTCCCAGACCTCGTCGCAGCCGTCGGCGTAGGCGCGCGCGGTGAAGTTGCCCTTGAAGCGACCGTGGAACCCCCAAAGGAACGACGCGAGCGGGTCGAGGCCTTGGTGGCAGGCGACGCAGCCCGGGTCGGTGCGGACGGCCTCGCTCACCGCGAGCTCATCGGAGATCGTGACCTCGGCGCCAACGACGATGTCGCGGTTGGCGAAGCTCTCGCACAGGAACGCGTCGGCCAGGAAGTTCGCGCGGAGTCGTTGGAAGTTGCTCCCGGCCGACTCGTGCCGCCGCCACAGCTCGGCGCTCGACAGCAGGCCGGCGCGCGGCCGGAGGTCGGACCACGTCGTCTCCTGCCAGACCGGGCCTGCCGGGTCCCAAGCGAGGCCGTACAAGGTCGCGTGCGTCTCGTTGGTCCACATGGTGGGGGAGGTCAGCAGGGCGGTGTAGGGCCGATGTTCGGCGACGAGGTGGGCGGCGAGCTCGAGCGGTTCCTCGCTGTGGGCGGCGAAGATCTCGCCCAGCGGGACCCCACGCAGGGGCCCGAGCGCGGGCAGCGGGTCGACGACGTCGGCGCGGACGAGCAGCAGCTCGGCGTGGTAGTCCTTGACGACCTCAAGGAACTCGGGGCTTTCGAGCCAGCCGTCGGTCAAGCCTGAGAGCGCGGACGGGTCGCGCTCGACGGCGTCGAGCTCGGCGACGGAAGGCAGGCGTCCGCGGATCGCGAGCGACGTGCGGACGGCGAGCCGGGCCGGCGACAAGGTGATCGTGGCGGTCTGCGCGGGCGGGGCGGCCTCGTCATGCGGCGTGCACGCGGGCAGCAGCCCGAACGCGCCTAGACCGAAGCTGACGAGCGCTGCGCGCACGACGACCCCCCGGGGACAGCGTATCGCGCGCCGCGAAGGAACGCGCACGATAGGCTTCGCGCAGGGGGCGTCATGCGCGGCGCGCTGGGGTGGATGGGACTGGCTTCGGCAGGGCTGGCGTGTGGCGGCGGGCCGGGCGGCGTGCCCGAGCCCGACAGCGGCGTCGACAGCGCTGTCGCGTCCGACGCCTGCGCGCCCGACGTCGCAGGGACTTGGGAGACGCTCGGTGAGGGCTACGTGCGGACGTGGTGCACGCCATGTCACGCCGCGTCCCTTGTTGGAGACGCTCGCGGCGGCGCGCCGGTCGGCGTCGATTTCGACGGTCTCGATGATGTTCGTCGTTGGCTGGAGGCGATCGAAGGTGCCGCGACCTCCGCCAGCGGTGAGGCGCCCCGGATGCCGCCGGGAGGCGGGCCGACCGACGCCGACGTCGCGGCGTTCGCCGCTTGGCTCGCGTGCGACGCGCCGGGCGCGGCCGCCGAGCCCGACCCTTGCGCCGTTGCGCGGATTCAGCCCGGTGATCTCACGCTGTCGTCGGCGGACGAGGTTGCGGCGTTCTGTGCGACCTTCAACACCGTCGGCGGCGCGCTCGTCGTCGCGACCGACGCGCCGATCGACTGCATCTGCGATGTGTACGGGGACGTCTCGGTCGCCGCGCCGACGTCCAGCTTGGATGCGCCCCGCTTGTTGGGCGTTGGTGGTTCGCTTCTGCTCGGCAGTCCGGGGCTGCGGTCGGTGCGCGCGCCATCGCTGCGGACGATCGCGGGCGGCCTGAACCTTCGCGGTGCCGTCGACCTCGAAGGGCTCGATCTGCCCGAGCTGCGTGAGGTGGCGGGTGACCTGTGGGCCGACGAG
>JBEIFN010000125.1:0-6525 GCA_040382435.1 Alphaproteobacteria bacterium | reverse complement strand
CCGACAAGGCTCATCGCCACGCGCCCTCCATCACGATCCGCAGGAAGGCGCCCGGACGGTCGCTACCCGCCCGAAGCCAAGTTCGAAGCTCACGCGACAGCTCGACGTGAAGAAAGGTCTCGCCCGCACCGCCCACGAGCGCGCGCGCTTGGGCGTTGGTCGTCGCACCAAGCAGGTCCGTGTCGACCCCAAACACCGCAACCGTCGCCGCGGCGCCATCGTCCAAGGGACCCAGCTGACCGTCGAGCCGTCCCCCGAGCGCCACCGGCGCAGCGTCTTCCACACCGGACGACAAGACGACGTCGGCCACGACCTCGCTCCCGGCGAAACCATGCACCTGGACAACGCGTAGCCCCGGCCATGCGTCGGCAGCCGATAGCGTCCATGTCTGAAACAGGCTCGCCGGCTGGTGCGCGACGTCCGCGGGGTGAAGCGCGTCCTCGGGCCGCTCGTCGGGGGTCGCGCGGTAACGATGGATGGTGTTCCACATCGCTCCGCGAACGCCAACTTCCGCGAACATCGCGCGCACGATCTCGGCGGTGTCCAGATCGAAGAAGCTGTGGGGAGCCTGGACGACGACGTCCGCAGCGGGCCCGCACCGCCAAGCGAAGAAGCCGCCGCCGAGCGTATCGTGGACCGTCAGGATGAGCGGGCCGTCTCCGAGCAAGAGCCGATCGCTCCGCCACCCCGCCGCGGCGAGCGCGACCTCAGCCCGACGCAGTGCACGGTCCGAACAGCCGTCCTTCAGCGCGCGAAACAGCGACTGCGACGCCACGATCGACGCGGCACGGCGGACCTCGGTGGGGCTACGCCACCGGCTCTCCTCCGCGGCCGCGCTCCACCCCGCCGCGAGCGAATCGAACAGCGAGGGCGCCCCCGCTGCCGGCCGTGCCGCATGCGGAGCGGCGAGTGCAACGGCAACCGCGAGGATCAAGGAGCCTCCTCGAGCAGCAGCTGGACGGCCCCCTTGCCCGACTTTCCGGTCAACACCAGCTCCGTCGCGCCCGGAGGCAGACGCCACACCGCACCGTCGAGCACGCGCCCACGCGCGGTCGGCGTCTCGACCCCAAGCGCGGGTCGTGAGGTCACACCCAGCGACTTGTCACTCGACGAAGATCCCGCCGACAACGTGACGTCGAGCGTCGAGGGCCCGACGCCCGCCACGACCAAGCGGCGCCCGGCTGCTCCTTCTGGGAGCGTCCAACGCACGACGCGTCCTGGCGAGATCGGTACGAACGTGCGCGAAAGCCAAGGATCGGCACACGGCGCCGCGTCGAGCACGGTGCGGACCCACACCTCGGTCCCGACGGGCGCATCGATCGACCATCGAGACACGGGCGCGCGACGCTCACGAAGCGACACGATGCCAGAGCGGAACGCCGACGACAGCCACTGCACCCCGTCGAGCCGGATGCTGACGCCGCCGTCGAGAACAGGAACGCCCGCGCGCGCCCCCGGGGCCCAAGCGCGAACCCACAGCACCCCGTCGAGCGCCTCAGCCGCCTGCGCCGTCCAAGGCGTGTCCGCGCCGAGCTCCCCCGGACCCATGTGGCACCAGCCCACCCCACGCAACGACGCGCCGGGCTCGGGCGCCAGCATCCACGACTCGGTGGGCAGGTCCTCAGGCGGCGTGACGGTGTGCAGCGCCCCCAACGGCACCGAACGGGACGAGGTTCGCGGCCGCGGCGCCTGGGCGACGACGACGGGCGCCGCCGGCTCCGGATCCGACGGCGGGATGAGCTCACGGCGGGTGTTGCCGAGGAAACGCCACGCCTCCTCACCTTCCAGATCGAGCGTCCGCGGCGTGTGGGTCAGCGGAATCCAGCTCGACGGCGCGTTCGGCGCATAACGAAGGCGGGTCAGGCCCGTCGCATCGCGCAGCGGCGTCCCGTCGTGCGCAGCCCCCGGCAAGCTCACGCTGACCAAGGCCCCCAAAGCCTCGGCCGCCGCATCTCGCGACACCGCCAAGGTCGCCGGCGCGGGTCGCGTCGACATCCTGAGCGCGCTCGCCCCCGCGGGCACGTCCACCTCGATCTGCACGGGCTCCCCGACCACAAGGTTCGTCCCATCGTAGCCTTCGACCTCTCGAACGCCCGGCCTCGCCCGCTCGAACGCAGCGGGGACAAACCCCAGCGCGCTCTCGCCGGACACCGGGCCTTGCGGCGTCTCGATCGTCCACGTCCCCTCGAGCATCGGGACCACGCCGACCGGGGCGAGCGGACGCCACGTCAGCCGCACCCGCGTCGCCACCGGCGCAGCGGGCAAAACGTACGTCGCCTCCATCCCGTCGCGCACCCGCGGGAGCCGCAGCTCAACCCGCGAGGGAGCGATCACCACGCGCGTCTCGTCGAACGGCGTCGCGAGCAAGTCGGCCATCGGGACGGCGCGCGCGCGATCGTCGACGCGACGCGCGACGACGTCGTCGACCAGCCACAGCAGCCGCTCGACCTCGTCGCTCCCGCCGAGCGTCAACCGGACCGTCGTCTCACCGGGAGCCACGGTTCGCACGTGCACCGCGGACGCTCCCGGCCACCAAGCGGGTGGCGTCGCGGAGGACAGCGTCACAGCGACCCCGCCGACGTCGACGACCAGCCCGTCAGCCATCCAGGCGCCGGGCTCGCCCTCGTAGACGACCACCGCGTCGATCGGCCCGGGGAGCGTCCAAGCCAGCGACTGCCCCGGACGCAGCGGTTCGCCCAGCGCGCGGCGGACCGAGATGGGCACGTGCGCTGGCGGCAGCTGAATCTTGGCCGCAGACCCCTCCGGCAGTGCCGACGCGAGTGGACTCAGCGACCGCCAACGCACATCGGCCAACTCGACGGCTTCCTCCCGCGTGATGTCGTCCCAAGGCAGGTCGACCCGCAGCGCCAGCAGCTGGGCCGCGCGCTCGTCGATGCGCGCCAGTCGCGCCTCGGCACCATCAAACGCCGCCTCGACCGACTGATAGAGCCGCACGCGAACCGCGTGCAGGTCATCGGGCACCAAGATGTCGACCCGACGGGCGCGAGCCGCCAGCTCCGGTGGCAACGACAGCGCCGCCGTCACCGGCACCAACAGCGGGGAAGCCTCGAGCGGGCGGGGTGGAAACGGACGTTCCACGACGATCGGCGAGGCCAACCACAGCGGATCTTCCCGCAGAACGCCGCCCTCGCCGTCGAGCCAACGAACGGTCACGGCGTAGCGATGCTCGAGCAAAAGGTCCGTCCCGATCCGGTCGTCGCGCTCGGCGGCCGTCCACAGGAGAAAGCGGCCCGTGCGTTGGGGAATCGGAAACGAAACGGAGCTGCCCGGTGCCACCCGCCAGGTCTCGATGCGACGGGCAGACGCCGTGGGCCGCTCGGCGCGCAAGCCCCCCAACACCGCGAGCCACACGGCCAGCACCAGCACCAACGACGCAAAGGCGTGCACGCTCCTCATGGCACGCCCTCCACCGCGCCGCAGCCATCGAGTCGCGGGACCACACGCAAAGCATCGGCGTAGGCGTGGAGCCGACCGAACGTCTGCAAGCGCGCGAGACCCGCGTCCGTCGGCGGCTGGAACCACGACGCCAAGGCCGTACACCCCTCGCTGGCCGCGACCCCAGGTTCGACCGGCGCCTCCAGGGCGTTCAGCGATTCGTCATAGTCCAACCCCGAGATCACCACGTCGACCCCGCGCTCCTTCCACCATGCCAGCCACGCCTCGCGCTCGACCGCGCCCGTCGCTTCCCGCAGCGTCGCGCGCGGGAACCAAACCACCGCCGCACCGTCGGGGTACAAGGCCCGTTGGTAGCTCACCGAGGTCGTCAGCGTCGGATGCCAAGCGGCCTCGCTCGCTCCCGCCGCGACCCGCGTCGCGGAGGACCACGGCGCCAAGCCCGGGGCGAGCGCAGCCCACAGCGCATCGGCGAGCCAAGGCGTCCCCTCGTCCCCCGAGCTCACCCAGACGGGACCGCCTTCCTCGCGGCTCGCCTCGAGGACGACGAGCGAACGACTCGCCGCGCGCTCGCCGGGCCGTGGAGCAAGCAGCGCCCGCGACATGCGCGCGAGCCGCGGACGATCGGCGCGCAGCGTCTCGACATCGGTCGGCGGCAGCGGCTCCCGCGGCGTTCCGACCCACGTCACGCGCGCGTCCAACGCGCCCCCGATCCACGTCGCGACCGACCGCATCCCAGGGAACGAGACCGTATCCGCCGTCATCACCGTCCAAGGATCACCCCCCGGCCGGAACGACCACCGCTCGATCTCTGCCCCCTCGGCGTCGACACGGACGAGCGACCACACCTGCCGATCGCCGACGCGTGCATCCTCAGCGAGCACCCCAGCGCGATCGGCGAGCTCGTAGAACCAAGGCGGAGCGACGCTATCCCGCGGCAGATCGAGACCGCGGACGACAGCGGGCAGCACCACGTCGAGAAGACGCTCGTCGTGGATCTCGGCACCGGGCGCGTCCGCCAGCCGGACGACGACGCTCCGATCGAGCCAAAGCGTCCCGTCGGCGGGGCGCGCGAGCGCGAGCGCCTCGGGCACGGCGGCATCGGTCGGGAGCAACGCCACGCCCGGCAGCCCAAGCGCCGTAAGGGCCCGGCCGGCCGCCTGAGCGTCGTTCGGCGCGAACCGCACGCCCGTCTCGCCATCGGTCCGCGCGCGCCACAGCGGCGCGTCGCCCGCGACGGCCTCCGCGGTCACCGCGGCAGCAGCCTCGACCGCGCCCTGATGGTTGGCCTGGGTCGGGTGACGGCTCGCGTCGACGGCCGAGACCATCACGCCGGAGAACCCGTAGCGGACGGCGAGGTTACCCACCATCCAGCCGACGTCAGGCTCGCCGACCGGGGCGACGACCCACAGCCAAGGCCCACCGCCGCCGCAGTCCACGACGAAAAGCGAGCTCGGTGAGCCGAGGACGCCCCCCTCCGTCCGCGTCGAACACGTCCGACCGTCCCGCAGCCGCACCACGACGTCGTCGGCGAGCCGTTGCATCGGCCCCAGTCGCGCCGTAGCCGAAGCCGGACGATGAGATGCTTCCAACGCGAGGAACGGGACGGCGTCCTCGAGCGCGAGGGGTGGACGGATGCCGGCGCCGTCGCGCGGAGGCGACGCGGTGGGGAGCGAGGCGAGGACCACCGCGAACGGAATGGCGACGGCGGTTCCGACGATGGCCGTCACCGAGAGCGGGACGAGCGTCTTGAGCAACGAGCCGGCCTTGAGCGCGCGCGTCACGATCAGGCTCGTCAGCAAGTAGCCCGTGCCGTACATCGACTCGACAGGCCAGCCGAGGTCGAGCGCCGCGACGCCCCACGCCAACCCCATCTTCCAAGCCCACGCCACGGCGAAGATGCTCACCAAGCGACGGGGCCCCTCAAGCTCGAGCTTGCTGACCGCCGGCAGGCCCATCACCGCTCGGTACAGCGTGTAGACAGTCACCACTTCGAGCAAGGTGACGACGATCTCGACGGGTGCCGCGAACCTCACCGCCACCAGCGCCGGCACGAGGATGCCGCCGAAGTCCCAGCCGAACCGAAGGTTGGCCCGAGCCGCCACGAACATCGTCGTAACGAGCACCAGCAACGTCCGCCCCGACGCGTCCGGCTCAAACGCGACGGCGTCGAGGGTACGCGCGAAATTCCCCACGGAGAAGTTCGTCAACGGCGCGACGACACCGGCGAGCAACGCCCACGTGATCCCGCCCTGAACGGCCAGCTGCGACAGTCCGCGCACGAGCCCGGTCTTGTGCAGCGCGTTGGCCATCAACGGGACGAGGACGGTGCCCACCGCGAACCAGCCCAAGCCCAACGCCGCGGTGTCGCCGCCCGAGCCGACATACGCCGCCTCCCAACGCGGCAGCGCCAACCCCGTCACGAGAACGCGAACAGGCAGCGAGGTGAGCACGTAGAGAAGAAACCGCTCCCGCCCAAAGATGCGGGTGTACAGGCCCAGGGCCGGGAGGCCTTCGGTGAGCGCAAAGGCGAGGCTCCACGTGAGGATCGCCTCGATCAGAACCGCCATCAGCACGGTCGGCGCGACCATCGCGAGCACGGCGGAGTAGCCGGCCACCACGAACCCCGCGAACGCCCAGCCGAACAGCTCGAACGTCGCCCACGTCACCAGCAGACCGAGCAAGATCGCCGTGTGGAGCGATGCGTCGAAGACCTGCTCAGGGAACAAAGGAAGCCGCATCAAGGCACCCGGCGCGTCGTCAGGTCAGGCGCGAGGTTGACCGGTGGCTCGACCAGCGGTTCGCGAACGTCTGACGTCGCATCATCGAGATCCGGCAACGACGCTTCGACGACCTGCGCACCGGTCTCCAGCGTCGCGAGCCAGCCGAGAGACGGCCCGACGTCTCCTTCACGGCCGCCAACCGGGCGCACGACGAGTGTGCGCGGCCCAAGCGCGACATCCGGCCACGGCAGCGTAATCGGCCGCCCCTCCGCGAACAGCCCCCGCAGCAAGCGCGCCGCCTGCTCAGGAGGCGCGAGCGCGGCGACCAGCTCCTGAACCGTCTTCACGGCCCCCAGACCGGCCGTGGTGAGCGCACGCTGCATCGCTG